>SHYW01000034.1 GCA_009692615.1 Deltaproteobacteria bacterium
CGACGCACACACTTGGCCTATATCGAACCAACTCCAACAAGGTGGGGTTCCGCTATGGCCAGGTTTCTAACTTACGACCTCAACCCAACGCACTACCCTGACATAATCGCGTTGCTGTTAACATGACATATTGACGTTGCCACGACAGACAATGAAATTTTCAAAGTTGGCGCGGAGTTTTAATTGAAAACAACGATCTATCATGGTACCCCAACAAGGTGTCGGCAAAACTCAAAAGTCTTGAAGAACTGTCCACCATCGCGGCCCAAGCCCGTCGTGACGGTAAGTCGGTGGTCTTCACCAACGGCTGCTTCGATATTTTGCATCGCGGCCATGTGCACACGTTAAGGGAAGCGCGCGCGCTGGGCGATTTATTGATCGTCGCGCTCAATAGCGATCGATCGGTCAAAGCGATCAAAGGCCCGCGGCGCCCGATTTTATCGCAAATCGACCGCATTGAGTTGATCGGCGCAATGGAGATGGTAGACTACGTCGTTCTGTTCGACGAACCCAATCCCTATAAGTTAATCGTTGCGATCAAGCCCAAGGTGTTGGCAAAAGGCGGGGACTGGAGCGCCGATAAAGTGATCGGCGCGGATGTGATCGAGCAGGCCGGCGGACGAGTGGAACTCATCCCCTACTTAAAGGGATTTTCAACTAGCGGAATAATCGAAAGGATACTCAAGGAAAATGGCTAGAATTTGTCGGATCTGCGGTAAAGGACGTTCAACCGGACTCAAGGTTAGTCACGCCAACAATAAAACTAAACGCTCGTGGAAGCCGAATTTGCAGCGCGTGCACGGCAACTTCGACGGCCAGATCAAACGGCTCTTGGTCTGCACCGACTGCATTCATTCCGGCCGGGTAAAAAAAGTTGCGTAACGCGCCGTGCTGAGTTGGCGCTGAAGACCTTGCGGTCGCTCACCGGCGCGAAGTCTCAGTGCAGCTCCTCTTTGGGCGCCTGATCCGCTTCCACTTTGATCCCCGAGCGGCCACGGCCGCGCACCGCTTTGTAGACGCCCTTCACTTTGGAAATGTTCAGCAACACCTCTTTGAGGTGTTCAGAGTTCTTAATCATTACCTCGAAAGTATTGACCGCGCGATGGGCTGAGAAGGTGCGGATCTGCGCCCGCACGATGTTCGCCTCGGCGCTGGTGATCGCCGCGCTGATCGCCGCCAGCAATCCCGGTTTATCGATACAGCTCACTTCGATCTTCACCGGCCTCGGTGCCTGAATATTTACTTCCCAATGCACTTCGATCTTGCGATGGGGATCGCTCTCCAGAACCGTCGGACAACCCACCGTGTGCACCGTCACGCCGCGGCCGCGGGTGATAAAGCCGACTATCTGTTCGCCGGGCAGCGGATGGCAGCACAGGGCTAAACGCACCAGCACGTCGTCAACTCCCTTAACGCGAATCCCTAGACCGCGCTGTTGCTTTGAAACTAAGCGAAACAACGATTGCAGCGAGCCATCGGCTTTCTTCGACACCGTGGCTTCGAGCTTATCGGCGGGCAACAGTATCGCCAAGACATTGCGCGTCGTCAGCCGGCCGTAACCCAGCGCCGCGAACAACGCCTCTTCATCCTTAACGCCAAGATCTTTCAGTAAGCCATCGAATTTGCCATCAGCGCGCAGACTCGCGCAATCGAGTTGGTAATGATGCAAATCGCTTTCGAGCATTTCCCGGCCGAGGAGCACGCTCCGTTCGCGCTGTTGGGCTTTGAGCCAGTTGCGGATTTTCGATTTGGCGCGCGGCGTCTTGACCCACTTGAGCCAATCCCGCGCCGGCGTTTGCTGCGCCGTGGTAATAATTTCCACCGTATCGCCGCTGCGCAGGATGTAACGCAGCGAAACCACCTGGCCATTGATGCGCGCGCCGGAACAGCGCTGGCCGACCTCGCTGTGAATCCGATAGGCGAAATCGATCACCGTGGCGCCCTTGGAGAAATTCAGCAGATCGCCCTTGGGCGTGAAAACGTACATGGATGTCGAAAACAGATCTTCCTTGAGGCTATGCAAAAACTCCTGCGGGTCGTTGAGATTCTCCTGCCATTCCAAAAGTTGGCGCAGCCAGGCGAAGCGGCTAAAGTCGCCGATCTGAAAGTCTTCGCCGTCTTTGTAACGCCAATGGGCGGCGATGCCTTCCTCGGCGACCCGATGCATGTCGTGGCTGCGGATTTGAATCTCGATGCGCTCGCCGTAGGGTCCGATCACGCTGGTGTGCAGCGACTGATACATATTGGGTTTGGGCAGCGCGATGTAATCTTTAAACCGTCCCGGCACCGGGCGCCATTGTTCGTGCACCACGCCGAGGGTCTCGTAACATTCCCGCGCCGTGTCGACGAGAATGCGAAAACCGACCAGGTCGTAGATCTGATCGTAGAGCAGATCCTGGCTCTCCATCTTTTGATAAATGCTGTAGAAATGCTTCGGCCGGCCGCTCACCTCGGCTTCGATGCCCTCGCCTTCGAGCTTCTTGGTAATGATCGTGCTGACCTCGTCGATATATTTTTTCCGGTCGATGTTTTTCTTGGCGACGTTGCGTTTGAGCTGATAGTAAATTTCCGGATGCAAATGTTTGAGGGCAAGATCCTCGAGCTCGGTCTTGATCCAGGCGATGCCAAGCCGGTGCGACAGCGGCGCGTAAATATCTAACGTCTCTTGCGCCGTGATGATTTGCTTATAGCGCGGCAGGTGGTCGAGGGTGCGCATGTTGTGCACTCGGTCGGCCAACTTGATGAGAATCACCCGCACATCCTTGCCCATGGCGAGAAGCATTTTACGGAAATTCTCCGCCTGCTTTTCTTCGTGGCTGGTAAAACTCGGACGGCCCAACTTGGTCACGCCGTCGACCAGAGCGGCGACTTCCTTGCCGAACAAGCTTTTGATCTCGTCCAGCGTCGCCAGCGTGTCTTCCACCGTGTCGTGCAGCAAAGCACCTACCACACTGGGGACGTCGAGCTTCAACTCGGCGATGATGCCCGCCACCGCCATGGGATGGTTTAAATAGGGTTCGCCGGAAAGGCGCATCTGGCCCTGATGCACCTTGGCACTGAACTCGTAGGCCGAATGAATCAGCTGGACATCCGCACCCGGATAGTAGGCTTGGACCTTATCAACCAGATCGGTGATTTTACTGTCCTTCATGGTTCTCTTATCCAGCTTCAGGACTGCCGCGTAGCGGCGCAAGCCGCCAGTTTCGCGACCGCGAGGTACGCGCCCGCTCGGCAACGACGATGGCGCTCAAGGTCTTGACCGCCTCGCCGACTTGTCGATTGACGACGTAATAATCATACTTGATCAGCTCGCCGATTTCACCCCGGGCGTTGGCGAGGCGGCGCTGAATGATTTTCTTGTCATCGGTGCCGCGCGCCGACAGGCGCCGCTTTAACTCGGCCATGGATGGCGGCAAGACGAATACCGCCACGGCGTCGGGATAGCGCCGCTTGATCTCTCGTGCGCCTTGGACGTCGATGTCGAGTAAAATATCCCGCCCCGCCTTGACCGCTTGATCCAAAGGCTTTTTCGGCGTGCCGTAAAAATAGTCATGCACCTGCGCCGATTCCGCGAATTCGCCGCGCCTTTTAAGCCCGTCGAATTGACGCTCGCTAATGAAGCGATAATCCCGGCCGCGAATCTCACCGCGGCGCGGCGCCCGCGTGGTGCATGAAACCGACAGGCTGATTTCCGGATAGATCTGACGCAGACCGTTATAAAGCGTAGTTTTGCCGGCGCCGGACGGCGCCGAGAGAATAAAAATAATCCCTTGCCGGTGGGCAAGCGGACGAGCAGGCGCTTTCATTCGACGTTCTGAGTTTGCTCGCGGACTTTTTCGACCCGCTCTTTGCCCTTGAGCACCAGTTGCGTCACCGGCATGTAAGCGACTTTCGAACTAATGGTGTTGAGCTCGCGGTTCACTTCCTGAAGCATGAAGTCAATGCGCTTGCCGACCGGTTCGCGCTCGCGCACGACTTTAGCCAGCGCGACCACGTGGGTCTTCAATCGGACGATCTCTTCGTTGATATCCCCTTTGAACATCACGCCGGAATTTTCCGCTAGACTACGATCGTCATGCGCGTCGGCGTTTTTTTGCGGCCGAATCCCGTTCTCCGCCGCCCGCGCTTCGATCTGCACGGCGACTTTACGCAACTCGTCGATCTGCGATTCCATATCGGCGCGCAGATGGGCGCCCTCCCGCTCACGGGATTGTTCGAGTTTTTTTAGTGCGCCGCCAAGCGCCTTGAGCACCGCCAAACGTTCCTCGGCAACGTTGACCTCGACTTCGCGCAGCTGAAATAATTCTGGAATCGTCGAAAGCAGCGACACCCCGATTTCGCCAGCGAGTTTGAACTTTTTCTTGAGCTGGCTCACTCCGGCGATGTACTGGCCGACCAGAGCTTCGTCCATTTCCAACTTGCGGCTCTGGCCCTTGGCGGCGTAACGATTGACGAACAGATCGATGCGGCCGCGGGAAATCTTTTCGCGCACCACCTTGCGGATTTCTTCTTCAACGGACAACAGTTCCCGCGGCGCGCGCACCTGCAAATCGAGATGTCGATGGTTGACGCTGCGAATCTGCACCGTCACCTTGGCGCCTTTGATGTTCTGCGAAGCCTCGCCATAACCGGTCATGCTTTTCATAGTCGTTCCTTGATGATACTCCGTTTAAGATTTTCCGCCGGGACCGCCACCGTACCCACTTCATCGCCGACAAAGCCCGCCGCCAGATTGGCCAACACTGCCGCTTGTTCGTAGCTAGCGCCCGAGGCCAACGCCAGCGCGCACACCGCCACCACCGTGTCCCCCGCTCCGGTGACTTCAAACACATCGCGCGGCGCGGTGGGAAAATGTTTGACCTTCACCCGCGGCCGAAACAAACTCATGCCATCGGCACCGCGGGTGATCAGCACCGCCTGGGCTTGCCACTTGCGCACCAGTTTGGCGCCGGCCGTTAGTAAAGAAGCTTGGTCGTCGATGGCGATTGCCGACGCTTCGCTGGCTTCGCTCTTGTTCGGCGTCACCAACGTCGCGAACCGATAGTGTTGGTAATTTTCTTTTTTCGGATCGATCACGCAAATTATTTTCTTCGCCTTCGCCCGCACCGCGATGGCATCGAGCAACTCGTTATGAATCACGCCCTTGCCATAATCGGAAAGCACCACGGCATCGAAATCGTCGAGCCGCGCGACGATCCGCTCGCGCAGCTTGCGCAGCGTCGCCGGCGCCACCGCCTGGCGGCTTTCGCGGTCGAGGCGGACGATTTGCTGCTGGTGCGGACTGGCGATGACCCGGGTCTTTTGAATCGTATGATAATTGGCATCGACGACCACGCCCGATGTGGACGCGTTGACATCGTGCAACGCGGCAACGATGCGCTTGCCCGCGTTGTCCCGGCCGACGATGCCGCATGCGGCAACCCGCCCGCCCAAAGAGCGCACGTTATGAATCACGTTGGCCGCGCCGCCGAGCCGAGAATCTTCCGAAGCCACGCGCAGCACCGGTACCGGCGCTTCCGGCGAGATGCGCTCGACTTCACCGCGGATGAAACGATCGAGCATGAGGTCGCCGATCACCAGTAAATGGGTGCGGGAAAACTTTTCGACGATAGATAAAAGAGATTCACTCATCGCGTTTCAGTTTGATCGGAACCGGAGCCATCCAGCAGCTCATAATAGTAAGCTTCATTGCGTCGGGCCATTTGTTCTAGAGTGTAATGCTGCCGTGCGCGCTCCGCGCCTTTACATCCCAATGTCAGCGCTAACTCGGGATCGCCGACTATTCTCTCGATGGCGTCGGCCAATCTACTGGCATCTTTGGGCTCGACTAAAAGACCCGTGACACCATCCAACACCGACTCCACCAAACCGCCGACACGGGTCGCGATGACCGGCTTGCCCGCCGCCATCGCTTCCAAAACCGCCACACCCAAACCTTCGAACAGCGACGGCATGACAAACAGGTCGATGGCCGCGAAAAACGCCGCGGTGTCGGTAACAAACCCAGCGAATCGAACCTGATCGGCGATGCCGAGTTCCGCCGCCAGCCGTTCCAAGCTCTGCCGCTCGGCGCCATCTCCGGCAATCCGATATTGCAAATTCATCCCGCGAGTTTTCAATTGCGCCGCCGCTTCGAGCAAGAAACGATGACCTTTGCGCTCCTCCAAAACTCCCATGCTGCCAACGACTATTTCATCGGCAGTTCGTTGAATAGTCCTTCGACCAAGGGCAAACTTGTCGACGTCAATACCACTGGTGATAGTCCTAATTTTCTGCGGGTTGACGCCGGCCGCGATCAACAACTCGGCAATATTCTGGGAAATCGCTACGACGCCGTCGACCCGTTTGTTGTAAAGACAATGGGTATACCAATTGCGCGCCTCGGGATAGTCCATGCGCCGCGTGACAACGTAGCGCGGCCCGCGCGGTAACCAAAGTGCCAGGGCATGGGCACGCTTGGTATGAAAGTGGACGATGTCGAAGCCGCCCAGTCGAATCAGCCTGCGCAGTTTGGGAATACATCTGAGATCGAGATCGTTACGAATCACCGCGCCGTGGCGCGAAACATCGAGGGTTTCGCAGGCAGCGAACAACTTGCCATTGGGATGGCCGACCAGTTCGTTGCGATGACCACCCTGGGCGGCGAGATACTTGAGTAAACCCAAAACTTGCGCTTCGCCGCCGCCCCAATTGCGCTCAGGATCGATGTGCAGGATCTTGAGCGCGCGCTTATGGCCGCTCGCGCTCAATTTTCTTTTTCTCCTCTAATTCTAATTCCCACAACTTAGCATACTTGAGAAAAACGTAAACCGCCGCGGTGAGCGCCACGTAAAATCCGCCGAAACCTTCTAGGAAACCACGCTTAAGAATGTAAGAGCGAAAAAATCGCACCGCCGGCCTGAGCAAGGCATCGCTCAAGCGCCAACGGGCGCCCTCTTTCCGTAGTTCGCCGGACGATATCGACGTGAAGCGATTGATGCGCTGCACATGATCGTCGATGCTGCGATAGGAAAAATGCTGCAAATGATTTCGCAAACGACGGGTCTTGCCGTCGACGATAATTTTTTCATGGGGATCGCTGCCGCCCCAGGTCGCCCGCTCGCGGCGAAACAAACGGATATCGTAATCGGGATACCAACCGCCGCGCCACCACCAGCGGCCGAGATAATAAACCAAGCGCGGCACGGCATAAGCGGCATACTGAGCATCGTCCCGCGCCACCGCGTCGATCAGCTCCCGTCGCAGCTCGGGCGTGACGCGCTCGTCGGCATCCACCAACAAGACCCAATCGCCGGTGGCGAGAGAATGAGCGTAAGCCTTTTGTTCGCGATAGCCGGCCCATGGGCGTTGAAAAAAGCGTTCGGTATAACGCCGGCAAATCTCCGGCGTGCTGTCCGTGCTGAAGGAATCCACCACGACGATCTCATCGCACCAGCGCAAGCTTTCCAGACAATCGGCGATACGATCCTGCTCGTTGAAGCAGACCACGATCGCCGACACTTTCGGCCGAGGGTTGAGTTTTTCACTCACCATGGAATTCGCGGGAGGCCCGATTAAGATTGGGTCGATGGCTTAAACTTTTCCAGCAGCATCGCCCGGTAATGAAAGACCCGCCCTTTGGCGCGATATTGTTTCCGCTCATGCCCCTTGAGCGAATACCAACCGAACGATATCGCCGACCGCAGCAGGTTCGGCAGAATCGAAGCGAGAGATTGTCGCTTGTACAACAGACGGCTGCGCCCCTGCTGCTCATGGCGCAGGCGAAAATAAGCTTCGCTCAACCGGCTCCAATCGACTTCGTGATAAACCCCGGCGTCGTGCCGGTAGCCGATTTTTCCGCCCGCGGCAAGTATGCGTTGAGCGAACTCGACGTCCTCGGACATACCCGACTGGCCGGGACCGAGACGTTCGTCGAATAAACCGACGCGGTCAAAGACTTCGCGTCGAATCGCCATATTGGCGCCGGTCAGAGATTTTATCTCTTTCGTGGTTGACGGATAATTTACGAAATGAATGGTGCGAAAACGTTTCTGCGCGCGGCGGAAGGCGTCGTTGTTCTGCATTTCCAGCGGCACCCAAATCGGTCCTTGCATCGCGTCGAATGAATCGGTGCGAAAAAACTCGACAGCCGCTTTCAACCACTCCGGCGTCACTTCGACATCGTCGTCGAAAAATACGACCACCTGCCCACGCGCTTGCTTCACCGCGGCATTAGCGGCCTTACACTTTCCCGGCGCCGCCACGCGGATCACCCGCAAACGCCCATCGCTTTGAAAGCCGACGACGATCTCGTCAACGCCGCGCGCAGCCTTATCGTCCGGCGCATTGTTCGCCACCAGCACTTCATATTCGACGCCGCTCTGATGAAAATGGGTCGCGATGCTGGCCAATAATCGGCGCAGCGAATCGCAGCGTCCCACCGTCGGAATGATGATGCTAAAGTCCATTGGGCACATTTAATCTCCAGATGTCGGCAAAATTCACTGCGCCGCCCCCGCGCGCCGATTGGCGCGCGCCCGATACTTCCCGACTAAATAGCCGGCACACTTAAGCACGCGGCCCTCAGTTTTATAAGCCTTCTGCGTCAAGCCCAGGGCTCGATAGCACAACCAACGCAAACAGTTGGCAAACAAATTCGGCAAAACGCTAAATGCGATAGAATCGCGCCGATACAGACTTCGACTCAGTCCCTTGCGAAACTCCATGTCGCGGTTGTAAGCGCGGCCGTAACGATTGGGATTGAGCTCGTGGTATCCGATGGCGTCTGGAATGTAGCCAATCTTGAAACCCGCCTGCCGCATGCGGATAGAAAATTCCGTGTCCTCGCTAAAACCCGCGGCACCGGGCCCCAAGCGCTCGTCGAAGCCGCCGATGGTTTCGAGCACGCCGCGCTTAAAGGACATGTTGGTGCCGATCACGCCGCGGATCGCCTTGCGGTCGTGGCCATGGTCGATGATCGGAATGTTGTACTCGCGCAGCCGCTGCGGATCGGCGCTACGGCCATCGGGATCTTTACCCGGCAACACCCGGCCTTGGATCGCCGCGAAATCGGTTTGCTCGTGTGCTTCGATATGCTTGGCGATACAATTCGGATCGACGATCACGTCATCATCGATAATCATCAGCAAATCACCGCGCGCTTCGGTCAGCGCACGATTGAGCGCCCGGGATTTGCCGGGCGCCGCCTCCTCGAACACGCGAAGTGAAGTTTGCGAGCTTTTTGCCGCGCGCGCCTTCAACATCTCGGCCGTATTGTCCGTGGACGCATTGTTGATGACGATGAATTCGACGGCGATCCCGGGCGCAAGTTTGATGCCGTTCAAACTTTCCAGCAGTGCAGCCAGACTCTGCGAGCGGTTTCGCGTCGGAATGATCACGCTAATCAACATGATTCTTTACTTCGAGCGCGGCATAAAAGAATAAAACCAGTAAAATAAAGTCGGAATACGCGGCTGTAACTGAAAGCTCCGGGATAACCAAGCTCGGCTCTGCGCTGGCGCGCCTCGCTGAATCAAGGTGCGGCCCCTCCGCGCCATCGATTTCGCCAAGCGCGTTTTGCCTTTACGCGCCGACCAGCCGTTGTCAATAAACGCCGCAGCTTCCCCTGGCCTCGAACTGCCGCCATCGTCCGCGATCGGCTGAGCCGAAAAAATAAATTGGTAAGTCGTCGCCTCGGCATCGCGCATCAAGCGACGCAGCAGTCCGGCGGAAATTTTTTCTATCGACAGCTTCACCTCGGTGTTGAATACACCCGCCCGAGTGCGTCGCAACTCGACGATGCTAAATCCAGCCGAACGAAGCAACGCATTCAGGCTATCGATTGTAAAAAATTTTAAATGGGTGCGATCCAATAGCCCTTCCTCATTGTAATTGAACTCGCCATTGAACAACGCCAAACGCACGCTGGCATGGGCGACATTGGGTACCGAAGCCACCAAGTATCCTGTCGCTGTTAAATGGTCCCGTAATTTGCCTAGAACCGCGGCGGGATCTCTTAAATGTTCCAACACGTCGCCAAACAAAATCACGTCGAACTTCTCGCCGGGGAACCCTTCTTCCTGACACAGCAGCTCGATATCGCCGACGATCATCTGATGGCAAAAAGCGCCGGCCATAGAGTTCAAATCACGGCTCACTTCAACGCAGGTGACCACGCAGTTCTGCCGCACCAACGCTTCGGTCATGTGGCCGCTGCCGGGGCCTATTTCAAGAACCTTCTTATCCGCCCCGATCAGCGCCAACTCCGCGGTCAGCGTCGTATTACGTTCCACCGGCGCCCAATAACGCGAGCGAAGATCAGGGACCGACTCACTCATAGCCAGCGGGCTTGGTGCGCTCACGATTAACCTAACAACCCGTGCCAAAAATAACGCAGGTTCAAAAAGTTGGTCCGGAAAGCTTTGCCAAACATCTGTTTGGAAAGCGCGCGGTCGCCGCTATCTTTATAATAGCGGCCGAGCTTAAAGTACTTCCTGGCAAGGCGCAGGCGAAAACTCGACGCGCCGATGGCGCGGACAACTTCCGGATGATTGCGCCAAAGCTCCTCCAGATAACCGACGTTGGTTTCCTTGATGTTGATCAACTGCGAAAGGTTTTGACCGGTCAGGCGTTTTTTGCAGCCAAGATAATCAACGAATCGCACTTCATGATGCGCCGCCAGGCGGAGATAAAAATGTAAGTCGTCGAGGGCGCCAACATCTTCACTGAGACCGCCGAGCCGATCGAAAATATCCTTGCGCACCATCGTGACCGACATGGATGCGATGGGATAGTCCCACAGCAGCGTCTTGGCACTCACCGGCTTATCACGCAAACCCGCGCAGACACCGTTCGCCAAGTGTAGCTTATGCGGATCGACCCCGACACCGAAATATTCGCCATTGTCGAAGACCAATGCAGCGTTTGGATAAGTTGAGAATTCGCCGACGAGCGTTTGCACATGCTCAGGATGCCACAAGTCATCATGATCGCAGAAAGCGATGAATTCTCCTTGGGATAATTTGACGCCGGCATTGCGCGCCGAGGCTGGACCGCCATTGGCCTGGCGGACAAATTTCAAATGAGGATAGTCCCGTTGGACTATCGCCGCGGTGTCGTCCGTCGAACCATCGTCGACGACAATCAACTCGAAGTCCCTAAAACTCTGGCGGACCACGCTATCGAGGGTCTCGCCTAACAGCGCGGCATTGTTATAGGCCGGAATGATGACGGAAACGCGCGGCATCTCGCTATTGCAGCACCTTCTCTTGTTCCAATTCGTCGCTCTGGTCGGTGAACTGAAGGGTGTAGAGCTTGTTGTATTCGGCTTTCTGCGCCAGCAACTCGTCGTGGGTTCCCTGTTCGACGATCATGCCGTCGACCAGAACCACGATCCGATCGGCTTTGCGGATAGTCGACAGCCGATGCGCGATCACCAAACTGGTGCGCCCAACCATCAGCCGTTCAAGAGCATCTTGCACCAACTTCTCCGATTCCGAATCCAACGCCGAGGTCGCTTCATCGAGAATCAAGATCGGCGGATCTTTGAGCAATGCCCGGGCGATCGACAATCTCTGCCGCTCGCCGCCCGACAGTTTGAGTCCGAGTTCGCCGATCACCGTGTCGTATCCTTGGGGGAGCGCGGTGATAAAATCATGGGCATGGGCGGCATGGGCGGCGGCGATGATATGGTCCATGTCTTTCGAACGGTCGCCGTAAGCAATGTTGTTCTTCACCGAATCGTTGAACAGAAAAGTATTCTGCGTCACCACGCCGATCTGCGCGCGCAAGGACTCCAACGTCAAGTCCCGGATATCGACGCCGTCAAGGGTAATCTTTCCGGACAAGACATCGTAGAAGCGCGGGATCAGGTCGGCGAGAGTGCTTTTGCCGACGCCGCTCATGCCGACCAACGCGATCATGTTGCCGGCATTGATCGTGAGATCGATATTTTTCAAAACCATTTTGTGGCCGTAACCGAAGCTGGCGTCGTGAAATTCAACCTGCTTAGAAAACGGTACCGCGCTGCGCGCGTCCAACTTTTCCCGCACGTCGGTGTCGGTGTCGAGAATCTCGAAGACCCGCTCGCCGGCGGCGATGCCGGTGAGAATCGTGCCGTTGGTGTTGGCGAGTTTTTTGAACGGCTGATACATCATGAACATGGCGGTGAGAAACGCCATGAACTGTCCCTGAGTGCGGGTGCCGGCGATGACGCTGGCGCCGCCGTACCAAACCACTCCACCGATAGCGAAGGCCGAGAACAACTCCATTATCGGTCCCACCACCGAGCGAATGCGAGTGGTACGGATGCCGATCTTGAACAAGCGCTCGCTTTCCTTGACGAAGCGGTCTTGCTCGTAACTTTCCATACCGAAGGCTTTGACGATACGATTGCCTTGAATCGTTTCTTGTAAAAGACTGAGCAGCAGTCCGACCTTCTCCTGACTGCGGCGGGTATACTTACGGATTTTTTTACCCAAGCGCAGCACCGGCAACACCGACGCGGGAAAGACCAAGAAAGAGATCAACGCCAAACGGGTGTCCATGTAGAACGCCGCGCTCACCAGAGCGATCAATTGGGTCGACTCGCGAATCACCGATACCACCGCGTCGGTCATGGAACCGGCGGCGACGCCGACATCGCCGGTCATGCGCGACATCAAGGCGCCGGTCTGGTGGCGCTGAAAAAACGACAGAGAGAGCGACAATGTATGGGCGGAAAGTTTGTTGCGAATGTCGGTCACCACCCGCCCGCTGATGTAGGCCATCAAGTTATCTTGGCCCAAGGAAACCAAACCGCGAAAAAGAAAGATACCGACGATCACGAAGGGCAAATAGCCAAGCACGTTTGCGTCTTTACTGGCGAAGACATCGTCAAAGATTCCCTTGGTCAGAAACGGCAACGCGCCGCTGCTGGCACTGTAGCCCAACATGCAGAGCGCCGCTAAAATCAAATAAGGCCAAATATAAGGCTGGAGGAATTTTAATAATCGAAGATAGATTTTCATGGCAAGAACTCTTTCATTGAGCCGGACCTTGCGATCGCCGCTTTAGGTCACCTTGAATAACAACATCCGGTCCTTGCGGCTACCGGTGAAAGTTTTCTCCAACACTAGGCCGAACTTTCCCGGCTGCTTCGCCAGTTCAGGAAAAGCCTTGGTCAAAGATTTCGCTTCGACGGCGAGATAATCGGATTTTTGCTCGCGTAGATAAGCGCCGACGTTGGCGGCTTCGACATCGGTCAATCTCACGGTTTGGCTTCCGGCGTAAAACGTCACCCGTTCATCGAGCACCGCAACGCGCAGGCCGCCGATTCGGTCCAATGATTTGAGATACCAACCGGTTTCACGGACAAAGGCTTTTTCCCGCGATACCGCCTGCAGCGTCTTGGGCAAAGTCCCCGCAACAAAAACCGCCAACAGAGCGACGCCGATCATGCGCGCGCGCGGCGCCGATAAACGCGCATGCAATTCATTCCATACCCAAACCCCGCCAATGGCAACCCAAGCTAGGGAAATCGGCACCGCCTGCAAAGCATAGCGCCGCTTGACCAAGATCAGCGCGAAGCCAAAGACATGGGCAGCCGCAAACGCTAAAAGCAGCAAGTCACGCCGGTCGAGAAATTTTTCGCGCCCAACGAGGTATAGCCCCACCAATAAAAATGGCACATAAGAATAATGCAAAGCTGCGAAGAACACTCCGATGGCGGGAAAAACATCCGAGGCAACTTTTTTCGCGTAGCGCCAGGGATGCTGGCGGATGTAGTCGGAAAATATCACCGATTCCGCCGAGCCGAACTGAGCTAGATCGGCGTCGTCCAAAATACCAGCTTTCTGTAGGTTGAGACCCAGGGTCACACCGGCTTTGCGGCTGACCGCGCCGAACCGTCCGGTATCGATGCTCAGATAAACGATATACGGCAGCGCGAAAAGCAAAAAGCCGGCGAACAATAAGGCACTAGACCGGCTGAGCCATGAAAGTCCACTCTCCCGTTGACGGAACCACTGAAGCAATCCCACCGCAGGAACGATCACCAAGAATCCTAGCGCTTCGGGGCGATACAAAAAAGCGTAACCGGCGGCCATGCCGCCACAAAAAAACCTTGTCCGCGATCGCCATTGGCTGCCGGTCAAAAACAGATAGAGCGCCAGCGCGGCGAGAAACAGATAGGCAACTTCGCTCCGCACGTGAACCGAGTAGAGCGCCAAGAACGGGCTGACGGCGGCTAAATAGCACACGGCCAAGGAAATCCTGGCATCATCGAAGGCGCCACGGAACAAGCCGTACAGCGGTAACAAGATCGCTATCCCAAGAATTAACGAAATCAACTGCCCCGCCAATTCCCAGTTGCCAATCACCGGATAAACCAAGGCTATCAGTACGGGATAACCGGGCGGATAGACCGACTTTAACCCCGCGGCAACGTCGCCGCGAAAAAAATCCTGCGCCGCGCGAATGTAAAGCACACCGTCAAGGCTGATACAGTAATATTGCCAGAGCAAATAACCGCGCACCGCGGCGGCCAGCGACACCGCGCCAAGAAGCCAACGGCGCGCTTGCCTAGACGTGAGGATCTCGTCGGTCATGACAATGGCATCACGCCGCGGCGTGCTTTCACTTCATCGAGTCGTTGCGTTGCCGTGACGATACTGTGAATCCATTGGCGCCGCGATTGCCGGATATTAAAATCATTACCTAGATAAATTTTCAAAAATGACAGCTTTGCCGACGGGCGTAAATAACGCCCCAACGTGCGATTGAGTTGAACAAGATTCTTGACTTTGCGTTGCAAGCTCAAGCAGCGATAACGCCGGACCCCTTCGAGATCGAGAAGAAACAGCTGCAAGTCACTCACCTTCGCTGCACCCACCACCAAAATATTAGCGTCCTTAAGATCGTTGTGGTAAATCTGCTGGCCGTGCAGCGAAGCAAAGAGCGCGGCCAATCTCGCTAGAAAACGCCGACGCGAATTAAACCCCGCGGCACCAGACAAACCTGCCAGCTCAGCGCACCAATACGCATCGGCGGTTTTGCCGCCGTGAATCTCTGCGCTAAGATAAAAACTCTTGGATAAAGTACCCGCGCTGCGATGCTCCACCGCGGCCACCGGGGTTGCCGTTGAGATTTGTCCGGCACGCAAGATCGCCGCGCCTTGAAGCGCGCGAAACGCACCCGATTGAGTGAAACGAGACAGCAATTTGTAGCGCAAGGAAAAGGCATTATAGCGTTTGACGTAAATCGATCGCGGCCGCCCCGCGAGGGTCACATTGACCCGTCCAACTTTTATTTTGCGTTGGTCCTTGACGATCACACAACTGGCGTCGGTGAACAACTTATCGGCATCCGCTAAGCGATCGAGAAATGCCGGTTCCATGCGACTGGAATCCACCCACAACGCGCCATCGCCGCGCTCGATCAAGACAAATTCAGGATACACGCGCCGGCGCCCGCCCGCTAACTTGCTGAAGTAACTCATCGAGCCGGTCGAAATGGCGCTGCCAGGAATAGTCTTCGGCAATTTTTCGCGCCGCATGGCCGAGCGCCGGGTCGCCCACTCGGTGCAGAAGGGCCAAGAGTTTGCCCGAGAATTCCACCGAATCGTCCAAGTCATCGACAACGCTGCCGGACAAAGTTCTAGTCAGAACTTCGGCGGCGCCGACGTCGCGACTTACCAACACCGGCAAACCGGACGCCAAAGCCTCAAGCACGACATTGCCAAAAGCTTCCTGCAACGCCGGCAACGCAACCACATCGGCGGCGGCGAAATATTTTTCAATATCATCCTGACGTCCGGCAAAGATAATTCTTCTCGGCGCAATACCCTCGGCACGGGCTTGATAGCTAGCGAGCCGCGCATCGCTACCGACGACCAACAAGTAAATTTTACCAAACTCAGGCAATGACCATAGGGCCAGCAGGCGATCCAAACCTTTACGACGAAAACCACTGCCGACGAACAAAACCAGCGGCGCGTCGGCGGGAATCTGCCAGCGCGCGCGCACCTCGGCGCCGTATTGCCGACGCTTGGCCGGATGAAAGCGCTCTAGATCGACGCCGTTGTAAAGCACCGCGATTCTTTCGTCGGCCACTGGATAATTTTCCAAGATGTCGCACTTCACTTCGGTCGACACCGCGATGATCGCTTGCAATCGCGGCGCGGCATACTGACGCCGTTCCAAGGCCAAGAGCGTTCGATGATAGAGACTCACTTTCTGCCACAACCGACGCGCGGCGCTACCTTCCGAGCCAAGCCGCGCGAGAAAACCGCGATGGGTTCCACCGCCGCAGCGCAAAATATCTTGCTCGATCAAGCGGCCGAAGCCGATCACGACATCGCAGCCGCTCTGTTCGATGAGCCTGGGCGCGCGCCGGGCAAAACTCCAGAGCCGCGCCGTGCGCCCGATGCCGAGCACCGATACCCGATGGGCGGTGACGCCCGCGGGCGGAGCGACGCCGTATTCGGCGCAAAACAAATGGACATCATGGCCATGATCGCGCAACCCTTCGGCAGTCTTGAAGAGATCTCGCTCGGTGCCGCCCTTGAGATCGAGCCGTTTATGCGCCAGGGCGATCTTCACCGGCGCTCATACGTTTGGCTTTGACAATGATATTATCGGACAGCAACAGCGCCGGATCGAAGAGATAGCCGAGGATCTGCCAATTGTAAGCGCGCTGGCGCGGATCTTTCTCGGCGCGGATCACCGCCACCCAGCTAAACAGCCACATGAAGGGCCAAAACAAAATTGTAAAGAAACGCGCCGCGAACTTGACCCGGGTGCGGCGCAGTTCGGTCACTTCGAAACCGTAGTGGAACAGTAAATAGTAAAGCTCGTAGAAATGTAGCAAATAAATATTCGGCGCCTGGCCCGGCTTGCTCGTGTAATGAGCCGGACGCACCCGGCCGCGGAGAAACCCGGTGAACAGAAAACGCACCCGCGACATGACATTGAGCACGTTGGGTGTGCTGATCAACACGACGCCGCTCGGTTTGAGCACCCGGGCGATTTCGCGGATCAGCTGCGGCTGATTTTCGATATGCTCGATGACTTCAACTAAATTGACCGCATCGAAGGTCGCCGAGCGAAACGGTAGAAAAGAATTGAGATCGACGCCCGCCACCCGGTCGACTCCCGTCATGATCGGCGGCGGTCCATAGTCTGTTGCGGTGACCCGATAACCGAGCTGCGCCAGCATGCGCGAGGTATCTCCGCCGCCGGAGCTCAAGTCTAAAACTCGTTTGGCCGCCGCCGGCTCCGCCGACCAGGCCGCCGACACCGAATCGAAAATCGTCGTGTTGGGCATCGCCGCTGCTAACGCTCTCTCGCACCGTCGATGGCTGGAGACCAACGCATCAATTGGCGAAAACTTATCGACGGATCGGCGCCGTCGCATTCCTTGCGCCGCTGGCGCGTGCGCCCTTCGAGCCAACGGGCGAAGCGCTTATTCGGCGCCGACAAGCGCGTCACGTTGAGATAAGCACGCAGGAAGCGTAAACGGTCTTGCAGAGTAATGCCCGGCAGCGGCTGACGGTTGAGTTGAATCAAATTACGCTTCCAAAGCGTTTGCCAGGACCAGGTGCGATATTGGCGCGTGCGGTCGTTGTCCATGAAATAGAACTCGCCGTGAGAAATAAAAATATTTCCGGCCAACAGATCGCCATGGACAAAACCGGCGGCGTGAAAACGGCGAATCAACCTGGCCAAGCGTTGAATATGCTCCCGCTTGGACCGCAACCCTTCAGCGCGGCAAAACTCGCCGCGTATATACTCGGGCAGCGCGACACCGCTAATTTTCTCGCTGACGACGAACTCGCGCCGGGCAACGCGCCAGCCGGCTTGCGCTCCCAAGGCGACCGCCAGCGGCGCCTTGAACCCCGCCCCAGCTAAAAGCAACCCTTGGTGCCAACTATTGAACGCCTGACTGCGCCGCATTTGATCTTTGAAAGCTTTGAGCGCGCCGCTGCGATGAAAAATTTTGACGAAGAACTCTTTTTCGTGCACGCCATCGGTAAAGCGAAGCTCAACGGTCTGCGGATGGTGCGCCGGACTTTGCGCTTTAACGATGTCGAGCACCTGGCGTTGCACGTCGTCGTTCCATTGGGCGCTCAACGCCAGCAAACGCCATTCCTCAACGGCGATGCTGCGATACTCAAACAACGTAGCCATGACTAACACGAGAGGCGCTTTGCGGGCCGAGCACGATGGCGAGTTTTTTAGCGATCATCGCCGTCGAAATCGATTGCATACAGACCCGGCCGATGGGACAAGTTTTTCGATAACAGGGTGAGCAAGGCGCTTCACCGCGAATCGCCAGATCGCCAAAGCCGTAGGGCCCGGTGCGGCGCGGTTCGGTGGCGCCCCACAGAGAAATCACCGGCGTTCCCAGCGCCGCGGCGATATGCATCAATCCGGTGTCAGGGCCGACGGCAACTTTAGCGCCTTCGATGATCGCGATCGCTTCGCGCAAACTAGTGCGACCGACGAGGTCGATTATCCGTCCTTCGCCGGCCATCGTCCGGCGCGCCAGTTCGCGATCTTCCGACCCACCGAGTAAGACGACATTCAGAGCAAAATCCCGTTGCAAACTTTTCGCGCAATCGGCGATTTGTTTGGGAAACCATTGCTTGCTCTGCCAGCGGCTGCCGACGAACAAACCGGCGTAACCGCCTTTCACGCGGTCTAAATACTTAGCAGCGCCGGCCCGTTCCGCCGCAGATAAATTAAACGACCATCCGAGGGGCGCCGCGGAGATGCCAAGATATTCGACGAATTTCAGATAGTGGTCTAATTTAGGTATTTCGTCGCCGTACGCTTCGATGTAACGATTATTGAAAAACCAATTACCCTCTTTGCTATCGGCCCGATGAAAACCGAGGCGCACCGGCGCGCCGCTCGCCCAGCTGATGATGCCGCTTTTTAGATGACGCTGAAGATCGAGTATGAGGTCGAATTTATTCGCGTGTATCGTTGCCAAAAACGGCGCGAAAGTTTTCCACCAATGACGGTGATCGAAGACAATGATCTCATTGATGAATGGATTGCCCTCAAGCAGCGGCGCCGCCGCCGGTTCCACCGACCAGGCCAAGGTTGCGTGGGGAAATCCTCGCCGTAGCAGTCCGGCCAACGGCAATGCCCGCGTGACATCGCCGATGGAGCCGTGCAGCACCAGGAGAATCTTTTTCGGCGCAAAGTTAGCCGGCATCGCGGTCATAATAGTAGCTTACGAACTCTTCCCACGCGGCTGCAGACAAATAGTTTCCGGTAGGATCGAGTTTGCGCGTCGAGCGCAGCAGCCGGTCGAGATTTCTGGCCGCCAACTCGGTGGGCAGCTGGCCGAGAGATAATTTAGCCTTGTCGAAGTCGATGAGATAACTCGCCACGCGGTTTTTTTCCGGCCGCAGCAAAATATTTTTGAGATTGAGATCGCTGTGAAATACGCCTTCGCGATGCATGGCGCGGACGCTCGCCGCCACCGCTCGCAGTGTCGTCTCCAAGCCAAGCCGCGCCACCAGGCCGCTTTGCAGCGCCGACCATAAGTCTTCGCTGTCCACCAATTCACGGGTCACCAAACAGCCGCGATAGAATGGACCGGCACTGCGAATGACACAAGCGGCAAGCACCTCCACGGTGGGCACGCCGCGGCGGCGCAGTTCTTCGGTGACCACCAATTCGCGAAAGGGCCGCGGCGGCCAAGTGAAATACCATTGCCCGGTCAAACCGCGAAGCAGGCCGCCGTGCTGGCATCGGCGCACCAGCGCGTTGGCCCGGTCTGGCAAATGAATTCGGCGTAGATGGCTACGTCCTTGATATTCTGACGGCTCGCTTCGACCATCCTCGGCAAAGCAACTATCGATCTTGATCTGCCGCTCGCGCCCACGGCGCACAATCATGCGCCCGCCTTTGCCATCGCTCCATCGGACAAAACCCTCTGGCACCGCGCCCCAAGTCAACTGGTCCGACAACATTTGATACGAGTTAGGAATTGGCAGCGGACTAAACGGAGATGAATTCCGGTTGAAACGAAGTGAGCGGCGCCGGGCCATAGGAAAAATCAGCGTGAATAAATTTCTCCACCCCGCTCAAAACACTTGCGGGTTGAATGAGTTCACTACACGCTTGGTGTCCCAACGGACAGCGGCTGCCGCCGTGGGTCGTGCACGGACGGCAATTTAAATCTTTCTGCAACACCGTTGCCATGCCGCTATACGGATAGAAACCCAACGCCGGTGTCGTAGCGCAAAACAGCGCCACCGTCGCCACGCGCTCGGCCACCGCGATATGCATCGGGCCGCTGTCATTGGTAACGAACACCCGACAGCGAGCGATCGCTGCCGGCAATTCGCGCAAGCTGATCTGTCCGGCGAGATTGACGGCACCTTGGCCGCAGCGATTCAGCACATCGCCGACAACAGCCGCATCCTCGGCGCCGCCGAAGAGCGCCACCTGGCAGTCAGCATTGCGACGCAGATCGGAAATCAATTGAGCAAAGCCGGCAGCCGACCAGCGCTTGGTCGGCCACACCGAACCGGGATGGATACCGACAATCGGATGGTTGAGATCTAAACCAAGAGCGGCGAGTTTTTCATCCACCGTCGCTTGCAGCGCGGCACTCACTGGCAAAGAAATTTCTCGCTGGCATTCTTCGGGCGCAATATCGAAAGCTTCAAGCAGCGACAGATTGCGCTCGACATCGTGCCGCGTGGGGTCGCGATTGACGGTGCGATGAAACAGCCACGACCCACGGCTTTGTTGAAAGCCGATGCGGAGAGGAATTCTCGCCAAGCTAAGCATCAACGCACTACGCCAAGATTTGTGCGGTGTCAGGGCAATTGTGAATTGATGCCCGGCAAGTGCCGCGGCTTGGCGGCGTAAACCGACAAAGCCGCGATGGAGCTTTTTTTTATCGTCGACGATGATCGCATCGATGGCCGGATGATCCTGCAACAGTTCGCGGCTCGCCGGCTGGCAGAGTAGTGTCAGCTTCCCCACTGCGAAGCGGCGCCGCAGTTCGCCGATCAACGGCAAAGTCAAAACCGTGTCACCGAGAAAACTGGTCTGCAAAACCAAAACGTTTTCCCAGTTCGCCGCAGGCAATGAAGCTATAAACGCACCGCCTCGTCGATCAGCATGACTGGAATATCGTCTTTGATTGGATAGCTGAGCCGGCAAGCGTCGCACACCAACCCGTCGCTATTTTGATTGAGATGGATATCGCCCTTGCATTTCGGACAGGCGAGGATATCCAAAAGTTCCTTGCTGATAGCCATAGTTTAATCTCCTCGTAGAAATTCGCTTAGCGCTGATACGGCGTCAAAGCATCCCAGCCGCGCCGGTAGTCGCGCTGGGACTGCGCCGCGTCGCGATTGACGAAAGGCCGATGATACATCGGATGGCGCAGGCTGCGCACTTCGTGTTCCAACACAAATGCCGGACGGTCGTTTTGCGGATCGACGATATTTTTGAAACGAAACTGATGATTGCGCGCCTCTTCGGATATCAGCCCACGGCTTTTGAGATAATTGTACGGTCCGGAAAAATTCGCCACATAGACCGCCACATGATGTCCGTCATAGGGCGCCAAGTTTTTCTTCGTGTCGCGAAACAGCAGCGACTGATGACGGCCGATCTTGACCCGGCCAAATTCCCCTTGGCTATCGGTCTCCATCGCCACCGGCGCGCCGAAGGCGTTTTGATAAAATCTGAGGATCGCCGCCGCGGTGCCGCTCGGAACCAGAAACTCGACGTAGGGCACGCCGATCGTCATATCACCGAAACCGGGCTGGCTAGCGTGGCAGCGATAGCGATTACCCCAAGGGCAGGTCACCAGCAATTGCTCACCCTCGCGCGCCAAGGCGAACTGGGTGGCCGCCAATGACGCGGCGACGCTCTCCAAGCGTTTTTCCAGGGCGCCGAGATCTGGCACGACCAGACCGATGTAGCCGTCGATCACCTGCGGTGTGCGAGTCGGGAGATGAAACTGCTGCTCGCCAAGGTTCACCCACATGTTGTTCAAGCCGACGTTGAGATAGGGATCCCGCGTACCGCCGAGGCCGACGACGTAGAACAACGTCGCCAACGCTTGATCGGCGATCTGCACGTTGACATGTTCGAGGGAAATAATATTGCCGACATCTTCTTCGCTATATTCGACCATGATCCACCTCGTCTGTAAATGCGCGATTAATCCTTGAGCGAACAGATCCATTGCCATTCGGCGGCCAATCCCGCCTCAAGTCCAATCTTGGGAGCGTAGCCAAGTTTGCTGCGCGCCAAATCGAGGCGCGCAGCGGTGTGGCGCACGTCGCCCTTTTGGCCGTCGAAGCGTTTGAGCTTGGCCTTGCGCCCGGAAACTTTCTCGGCCAAAGCGATGGCGTGGAGCAACGACACTTGCGAGCCGCCACCGAGATTGAAAACTTCCCCCTGCCCACCGTAGGCCGCCGCGCCAAGCAAACCGTCGACGATATCCGTGCAAAAAGTAAAATCGCGGGTCTGTTCGCCGTCGTCGTAAAGCGGCACTTCCTCATCGCGCAAAAGCGCGCGCATGAAGATGTGAAAAAACATGTCCGGCCGTTGGCGCGGCCCGTAGACGGTAAAAAAGCGCAGCGCCACCGT
This sequence comes from Deltaproteobacteria bacterium, assembly GCA_009692615.1. Taxonomy (NCBI): domain Bacteria; kingdom Pseudomonadati; phylum Myxococcota; class Myxococcia; species Deltaproteobacteria bacterium. The sequence continues at coordinate 22,590 of SHYW01000034.1, forward strand.
CGGCACGCCGAAGGCTATGCAATAGAGATGGCAAAGATGTTCGGCGGCCAGCTTGGTCGCGCCGTAGGGCGACACCGGCCGGGTACCGCCGTCTTCACGCATGGGCAAGTCATCGGTGTCGCCGTAAACCGACGACGTCGACGCGTAGACGAACTTGTGCGGTTTAGTCTCCTTGGCGGCTTCGAGCAAAAGCTGAGTCGCCATGATGTTGTTCTCGGTGTAACGGTTGAACTCTTTACCCCAGCTCGAGCGCACGCCGGGCTGTCCGGCTAAGTGAAAAACCTGATCGACACCGTCTAGAAGCGCTTTCAAATCCAAGTGCAGCAAGTCGCCTGAAACAAACCTAAAGTTTTTCTCGCCGGCGTATAACGCCAAGTTGCTGTCCTTGAACCGACGCGGATAGTTATCGAGAAAATTATCGACACCGACCACTTGATGCCCACCGGCCAACAGTTTTTGCACCAGATGGGAAGCGATAAATCCGGCGGCGCCGGTGACCAAGGTTTTCACGATAATCCCGCTCCTGATTGAGAATTTTCCGCGTGGGCGATAATCCAGTGCGCCGCTTGCAACAAATCGTCGACGACGGGAATGTTTAAGGCTCGTGCCGTGGCCACCGCATCATCGTCGCGGCCGATCAAAATCGCCACCGCGCCAACCCGCTGCGCCAGTTCCACATCGGTCATTTGATCGCCGACGACATAGGAGCGTGCGACATCGAGTTGCAAATCCTTGGCGGCGCGTTCGATCAGGCCACGATTGGGTTTGCGGCAGTCGCACGCGATCCGATATTCCCCGATGCCTTCGGTTGGATGATGCGGACAGTAATAAATGCCATCCAACGTCGCGCCCTCGGCGCCCAGCTTCGCCGTCAATACGGCGTGAATTTCCTGCAAACCCGCTTCGCTCAAACCGCCGCGGGCAATGACCGATTGATTGGTTACCATGACCCGTTTAAAACCACCCTCGCGCAAAAGGCTGAGGCCGAGGCAGACGCCGGGAAGAATTTCGATTTGCTCGACGGTACATAAATAATTGACCTCGCGGATCAGAGTGCCGTCGCGATCGAGAAAGACCGCCGCGTTCATCGCTCGGACACCCGCGCGGCATTTATTTTCTCGACAATACCGTCGACCAGAGCGTCGCCGTTTTCCACTTCCAGCGCCACCCGCAACGCCAACAATTTGTCTCTCGCGAACGGGAACGGCGTTAATTTAAGAATATCCTTCTCGGTGGTAATGATCAAATCGACCAAGCGCCCCATGCGGCTGATCTGCTGCCAATCACGCGCCGTATAGGAATGATGATCGGGAAATTCCAAAGTCTCGACGATCTCCCCTTCCCATTCGTGGATCTGGCTATAGAGGCCGCGCGGATCGGCAATGCCGGTGACCGTGAGAATTTTACTGCGATAGAGCAGCGTCAAGGGAAACTGCCGCGAACCCTCGCGGCTAAAACCGATCAACGACACGCCGCGCAGCGACGCCTTGAATGCGGCGCCAGCCAATTCTTTAGGAATTGCCGAATTCCAAGAGCCGTTGCCGCCGGTGGCGAGCAGAAAATCGGCACGGCGCAAATTGCTCTTGGGCTCGCGAAACGGTCCCGCCGGCAACAGCGAACCGCTGGCGTCTTGTCCGAGCAGCAACAAGTCGACATCCCGACGCACCCGGCGGTGTTGAAAGCCGTCGTCCAGAACAAATACGTCAATGTCGTCATGGCCGCGCAGCATTTCCGTGGCGCTTTCTATCCGATCCGCGCCGACGCCCACGGTTTGCCCGTAAATACGCGCCATCATAAACGGCTCGTCGCCGGCTTGCTCCAAGCTGGCGACATTGTTGTCGTCGACGCGCATAATCAGCGGCTTTTTCTCGCCGCGCCGATAACCGCGGCTGAGAATGCCGACCGTCAATCCCCGCCGGTTCAATTCATGGGACAACCATAAACAGGTCGGCGTCTTTCCCGTCCCACCGACCGTAAGATTGCCGACGCTAACCACCGGCCGCGGTAAGCGCACCGAACCCAGCAAGCGATGGGCAAAACAAAAATTACGTAACTGAACGCCGACACGGTAGAGCAATGACGCCGGAACTAACAAAAGCCACAGCAACTTACCTTTGACGCCTTTGCGCTCCCAGGCGGCGCGAATGGTCAGCTCATTCATAGATAACTTTGCGCCAACCGCAGATTCGCGGCCAATGGCTGGTTATCCGCCGCGGCGATGGTCGCGGCGCGCCGGCCCATGGCTTGGCGCTTGTGCGCATCGGTCAGCAGATCGCTCACCGCGACGGCAAGCGCTTGAGCATCGTGGACTTCGAGCGCCGCCTCTTGACGGATCATCTCTTGGGCCAGACCGAGTGAGTTTTCCATATGCGGCCCGAACAAGATCGGTTTGCCAAAGCGCGCCGGTTCCAAAATATTGTGGCCGCCCGCCGCAACCAAACTGCCGCCGACGAAAGCGACATCCGCCGCGGCAAAGAATTCGACCAATTCGCCGACACTATCGAGCAACAGAACATCTTTGGCGAACCAGTGCGGCGCTTGCACTTGGCTCCTTCTCTGAAAATCGACAGAACTATTCTTGAGCAACTTCTCGACTTCGTTAAAACGCTCAGGGTGGCGCGGCGCCAACACCAGCGACAGGGTCGGGAACTTCGCGCGGATTAACCGTAGCGCTTCAAGTAGTATTTCCTCTTCGCCGGCATGGGTGCTACCGGCGACCCAGAGCTGTCTGCCGTTGAGCGCGGCGGCGAGATTTTCCATCGTAGCTGAAGGTCGCGGCGCGCCGTATTTCAAACTGCCCACCACGGAAACTTTATTTTTTGCCGCACCGAGGTCGATAATCCGCCCGCCATCTTCGCTGGTCTGCATGCCGAAAGCGCTAAAGCAGTCGAGCACGCGGTGAAAAAACTTTGGGCAGAGCCGGTAACGGGATGCCGCCTTGACTGACAAGCGGCCGCTGAGCAACACCGTCGGCACACCGCGCCGATAGGTTTGGCGCAAAAAATTGGGCCAGATTTCAGTTTCGACGATCAGCAGCAGTGACGGGTTGAATTTAGCGATCGCTCGACGCGCCAGCCATAATAGATCGATGGGGAAAAATATCACCGCGTCCACGCCAGCCATTTGCCGAGCCAAACGATTGCCGGTGGCGGTAAACGTCGAAACCAGAACCGGCCGCGCCGCCGCGCTGGACTTGAGCGCGTCAATCAACGCTTCGGCGGAGCGTACTTCGCCCACCGAAGCGGCGTGAATCCAGATTGGCCGCTGGCCGTGTAATCTAGACAAAACATTTTCTGGATAAAATCCCAGCCGCTGCCCCAAGCCGTCGCGATAACGCGGTCCCCAGCAGAATAGAATTGGCAAAACCGGCAACGCGAGCATAAAGCCCAGGGTGAACAAAACATTGTAGATAAAATACCACACCCGTAGTTCCCTTAGGCCGTCATCATTGAGAGCGCGATATCGGCGACGCGATCGGCCGCGCCGGGCGTGCCCAAACGTTCGCGCAGCTTGGATAACTTTTCGCTAATATCGAGCCGCAGTTTGTGATCGTCGAGCAGCTTTATGGTTTCGCTGACGAGGCGCGCGGGATTGACCTCATCCTGAAGCAGCTCGGGCACCAATCTTTCGCCCGCCAACAAGTTCGCCATCGCCACATGTTCGACCTGGACGAGCCGCCGGCCGAGCCAGTAGGTCAACGGCGACATACGATAGACGACAATCATCGGCCGACCGAGCAGGGCGACCTCCAGCGTCGCCGTGCCCGACGCGGTCCAAATCAAATCTGCGGCGTTTATCGCTTCGTAGCGTTCTTGATCGACGATGGGAATCTTTAGCGTACTGTTTTGCAGCAGCGCTTCAATAGCTGAGGCCTCGATGGTGTTGGCCCGCACGCAGAAAAACTGCACGCCGCGCTGTTGGCGTAACAACAGCGCGGCGTCGCGCATGATCGACAAATGCTTGCTCACCTCGCCGTGGCGGCTGCCGGGCAACAGGCCGATCGTTAGCTTGGCCGGATCTAAACCGAGGCGGCGCAAAACCGTGCCGCGATCCTGGCGCGCTCGGACAGTTTCTAACAACGGATGGCCGACGAAGCTCACCTTAACTTGATGGCGCGCGTAAAAATCGACCTCGAAGGGAAACACCACGGCCATGTGATCGACCCATTTCGCGATCTGCTTGACCCGACCTTGGCGCCAGGCCCAGATTTGCGGACTGATGTAGTAAAGCACGGGAATGCGCAACGACTTTGCCAAGCGCGCTAGGCGGAGATTGAATTCGGGAAAGTCGATCAAGACTAATAAGTTCGGCCGCCGTTTTTTCAACGCCTGCTTGAGCAAACGATAGGCGCGCAAAATATTGCCAAGATTACCGGCGAGTTCGACGAGTCCCATGCCGGTGAGCCGGGCGACGCTGAACAGCGCTTCGAACCGAGTGGCTTGCAGCTGCTCACCGGCGACGCCGAACACTTTGATCGTGCCATCGCGGCGATGCAGCGCTTCGACCAAGCGCGCGCCATGGGCGTCGCCCGAAGCCTCGCCCACCACCAGCATGATTTCACGGGCCAAATTTACAACTCGTAGGGATCGAAAGCATTACAGTTGGCGGCTGATCATCGAAGCGATTTCGAGCGCGGTGAGCGCTTCGAAGCCGCCAACCAAAGGCACTGTGCGCGCGCCGACGCAATCGAGAAACGAATCGATCTCGTCGGCCAAGGCGTCGCCATCTTTGATTTCAATATTCTCGGCGCGAATATCGAGCCAACCGGCGCCGGGCGGCGGCTTGTGATAAATCTGCACCCGGCGTTGATCGTAATCGATGGAGATGTAGGCGTCGGACTGAAAGAAGCGCACTTTGCGTTCGCGCTTGAGCGACACTCGGCTGGCGGTGACGTTGGCGATGCAGCCGTTGGCGAAGTTGATGCGCGCATTGGCGATGTCGGGCTTGTCGGTGAGCACCGGCACGCCCACCGCCTCCACCCGCACCACCGGCGAACGGACCAAACTGGCGATGACATCGATGTCGTGGATCATTAAATCGAGAACGACGTTGACATCGGTGCCGCGCTCGATGAACGGCGCCAGGCGATGGCATTCGACAAACTTCGGATCTTTGACCACGCCTTCGAGCTGGCGAATCGCCGGATTGAACCGTTCGAGGTGGCCGACTTGCAGGATCAAGTTTTTCCGCTGCGCCGCGTCAACCAACTCGCGCGCCTCGTCGATGTCGGCGGTCAACGGTTTCTCGACCAGTAAGTCGATGCCGGCGTCGATGCAATCGCGCGCCACTTGATAATGAAAGCATGTCGGCACGGCGATGCTGACGCATTGGACGCGGCCGAACAGCGCGCGATAATCGCTTAAAGCTTCGACGCCCACCGCGGCGCCGATCTCGTGGGCTCGATCTTTGTCGCTGTCGACCACGGCGACCAGCTGCGCTTTGGCCGATGCGGCGTATTTTTCGGCGTGGAACTTGCCCAAGTAACCGACGCCGATGACGCCGACGCGAATCTTTTCAGCCATAGGTAAAATCGCTTAACTGCTAACGCCGACGATGGCGATGCCTAACTGATCCGCCTGGCGCAGCAGGCTTTCTTTTTCCAATAAAATAGTTTTGCCGGCTTCCAGGGCCATCGCCGTGGCGCCGGCGGCGTGCAAGCGCGCCACCGTATCGACACCCACCGCCGGCACGTCGAAGCGCAGATCCTGGCCCGGCTTACTGACCTTGACCACGACGCAACCTTTTTTTGCCAAAGCGCCGCCGCGCTCAATCGCAGCATCGGTACCTTCCACCGCTTCAACCGCCACCACCACGCGGTTCTTCACCACCACCGTCTGGCCGATGCCCAGCCTGCCGATCTCCTTGGCGCTGCTGAAGCCGATTTTAATATCGTCCCATTCCTTGGTGCTCGGTTCGCGTTGCGTCAACGTGCCCGCAGCGCATAAAATTTCCGGCAAACAAAGGGTCGATGGAAGAATTTCAATGCCATCCGCCGCTAATTCGTCGGCAATACCGCGCAATAATTTATCGTCGTCCCGGCTGCGCAGCTTGGCGAGAAAGCGCGCACCGCGCAGGTCCGGTCGAAAATTGCCAAGCAGTTTAACTTTGCGAATACCGCCGGCCATTACGGCTTGAGTCACCCCGGCGCGCTGAAATACCCGGATGATTTTTCCCAACTCGCCGACATAGATCCAAGTAATCTCATCGACAAGCGTAGCGATCGCCTCGTCGCATTCGCCGCGATGGGCCGCGGCGATCACGGTATATCCGGCACGCTTCGCTTCGGCGGCAAAGAGCAGCGGAAACTTGCCGTTACCGGCGATGAGGCCGAGCTTTTTCACACGCGATGAATTTCAGAAATCGACTGGTATGCGGCAAACAAATTAACGGCAGATGCCGCGCTGGGAATTGGCAATGAATGAAATAAATTTTTCGATCTCGGCGCTGCTGGGAACTTCCCGACGAATCCGCGCCAACGCTACATCGGTCTTGAGCTTGGATTGAAAGGCGATGCGATAGGCTTTACGGATCGCCGCGATGATGGATTTATCGAAACCGCGCCGCTTGAGCCCTTCGGTGTTGAGACCATGGAGTCGGGCGCGGTCGCCGGTGGCGTTGCAATAGGGCGGCACGTCTTTGGAGACCATGGAGCCAGCGCCCAAGATCGCGCTATTACCAATGCGCACGAACTGATGAATGCCAACCAGACCCCCAACGATTACGAAGTCCTCCACCACCACATGGCCGCCGAGAGTCGCGCCGTTGGCGATCACGTTACGATCGCCGACGATGCAATCGTGGGCAATGTGGCAGTGCATCATCAGTAAATTTTGATCGCCGACCCGGGTGATCATACCGCCGCCGGTGGTACCGGGATTGAGCGAAACATACTCGCGAATGGTGTTGCGCTTACCGACGATCAATTCGCTCGGTTCGCCTCTGAATTTCAAATCCTGCGGCGCCGAGCCGACGCTGGCGAAAGGATAAACGACGGTGCCTTCGCCTAAGCTCGTCCGTCCCTGGATCACGGCATGCGCATGAATCTTACAGCCCTTATCGATCTTCACGCCGGCGCCGATCACAGCATAGGGACCGACCTCGACCCCGCCGGCTAACTCAGCAGCCGCGTCGATTATCGCAGTGTGATGAATGGTATTCATGAATACGAGCGCTCAAGACATTTCGATTTCCATGGCGGAGATTTGCGCTTGGGCCGCTACTTTGCCGTCCACCGACGCGACCCCAGCCATCTTCCAATACGGCCCGCGCCGTTTGACGCAGGTCAACTCGATGCGCAGCTGATCGCCGGGCTCCACGGGCCGTTTGAACTTCACCCGGTCGAGACCCGTGAGCACGAAAACTTTATTATCCGCCATGCCGCCCTGGGCGTTATGCGCGAAGATCGCGCCGACCTGGGCCATCGCTTCGCAAATCAGCACACCGGGCATCACCGGTTTGTTGGGAAAGTGGCCTTGGAAAAAATTCTCGTTGAAAGAAACGTTTTTGATACCGACGATCTTGTTGTCGCCTTCGATCTCGATAATCCTGTCGACCAACAGGAACGGATAACGGTGCGGTAAGAACTTGAGTATCTCTCTAGCGTCCATCATGGGCTTCTCGCGGGCTTAACGCGCCTCCTTATTTCGTGCCATTGACCAAGCGCGCCACCTGTTTTTCCAAGGCGCGCACTTGGCTCCACAGTTTGGGTAGCTGCGGCAGCAGAACCATCACTTTCAACCAGACTTGATGCGGCGCGGCGCTCAGGCCGCTGGAAAGCACGACATTGGGCGCTACCGATTGACCGACGCCGGACTGCGGGCCGATGGTCGCGCCGTCACCGATCTGAATGTGATTGACGACGCCGACTTGTCCCGCCAGCGTGACGTTTTTGCCGAGCCGCGAGCTGCCGGAGATGCCGGCCTGCGCCGCGATCACCGAGTGTTCGCCAATCACGACGTTGTGGGCGATCTGCACCAGGTTATCGATCTTGGTGCCCTTGCCGATCACGGTCTGACCGAGCACCGCGCGGTCCACTGTGGAGTTGGCGCCAATCTCGACATCGTCTTCAACCACGACGATGCCCACTTGGGGAATCTTCACTCGCGCCGCGCCGCTGCCGGCGTAACCGAATCCATCGCTGCCGATCACGGTTCCAGCGTGCAACACAACCCGATCGCCCAAACGGCACTGCTCCCGCACGACAACATTTGGCTGAAGCACACAATCGGCGCCGATCTGCGCCTCGGCGCCGACAAAAACTCCCGGCATCAGCACCGATCGCGCGCCGATGCGCGCCTTCGGTCCGACAAACGCGAAGGCAAAAATCGTCGCCGATGACGCTACCTCTGCGGATGGATCGATAGCGGCTTGCTTGCTGATCGCCGCGGTGAACTGCGGCGCCGGCGACAGCAGCTGGAGAATTTTCGCGAAACCGACATAGGGATCGCGGCATTCGATGAAATTATTCGCGCCCTGACCGCCGGCGCTAGCGACGCCGAGTCCGACGATCACTGCGCTGGCACGGCACTGGGACAAATGTTTTTGATAGCGCGGATTGGTAAGAAAACTGATTTCACCGGGGCCAGCCTGATCCAAGGCGGCGACCTTGTGAACCCGCACAGAGCCGTCGCCGACGACCTTGCCATCCACAAGGGCGGCGAGCTCGGCCAACGATTTATCAGAGGCCACTTATTTTTTTACCCGATTGTAGCTTTCGATGACTTTGGCGGTAACGTCGGTGCCCTGATCGCTGTAGAGAATCTGCGAACGTTCCAAGATCACGGTAAATTTTTCCGACTTGCCATATTCGGCCACGACGCCTTCCAACTCCTTTATCAGCTCCGCCATCATGGTGCCTTCTTTTTGGCGCAGCTCTTCCTGATAGTCGCCCATGGAGCGTTGCAAATTGACCGAACGTTTTTGAAAATCGGCCTCAAGATTGCGCCGCTCTCCTTCCTTGAGCAGCGGGGCCTTCTTCTCGATATCGGCCTTGAGCCGTTCGAGATCTTGCCGTTCCTTGAGCAAGTCGGCTTCAATTTTTTTGATCTGCACTTGAAAACGTTCCTTAGCGCGCTTGCCGGCGTTGGACTCCGCGATCACCCGCTGAACATCGATGAAACCGATTCTCACCGTTTGCGCCTGCCCAAACGAAGGCGGCAGGGCCAGCATGATAATGACGAGCCAAACTTTCATGTAAACCTCCAGGTATCGGATATATTGAAATGCAATGACTGTGGGTCGAATTATTGCGCGCCGATGGTAAACCCGAGCACCGAAGTGTCGTCGCCATGCTGCTTGTTCAAGGGGAAGCCAAGCTCTACGCGCAAGGGACCGAACGGCGACATCCAGCGCACGCCTGTGCCAACCGAGCGGCGAAAATCGCCGAACTTAATGCCCTCGCTGCCAAAGGCATTGCCCATGTCGAAAAATGCCAGACCGCGCACGCCATACTGCTCCATGATCGGAAACAGCACTTCGGCATTGGCCACCGCGGCGCGATCGCCGCCGATGACGTTGGTGCCGGTACAGGCGCCGGTGGTTGGGTCGCAACCGGATGGTACCCGCGGCCCCAAACTGCGCTCGGTAAATCCGCGCACGGAATTGATGCCGCCGAGAAAGTAACGTTCGAACAGCGGCAAGTCCTTCTTGCCATTTTGGCGTTCCGCGAAACCGATACCATAGCCCAAGGTGCCGCCCAGTGCTAAGACATAATTACCGCCCCAATTGGGATCTTTGAGCAAGGGATAATGCCAACGGCCACTCAGGTCGGTTTTCAAGAAGCGCGCATCGCCGCCTAAGCCCGCGGTCTTCACTGAGAGCGCCGATTTGGTACCTTCCGTGGGACTAAAAAAATGATCCCGGCTGTCATAGGTAAGCCCAGGAGTCACGCTGCTGGTCAGCGACTTGCCCTTTTCCGCGCGGATCGAATCCGGCGCGGTTTCTTTGACGCCGCCGATATTTTCATGGGTCAAATCGTAGCCCACGCCGCCGCGCATGAAATCCCACGCCGTCGGCGTGCCGTCATCGACTTCATCCGAGCCCAACTGTTTTTTTACCCGGCCGAAATACGGCAGATCCAATTCCTTGAGCGGGTAACTATTATTTACGCCAAACCCGATCTTGCGTTCGCTGAAATCGTTGAACGAGCGACGGGTGTTGAAAGCCTCCAGACTCACGGCATTTTTGCTATCTAAAAAATAAGGGTCGTTGACGCTCAAAATGAAATCCTGCCGACGCGAACCGATGCTAAAATTGCCGCTCACTCCCTGGCCGCGGCCAGCGATGTTTTTCTCGGTGATGTTGACCTTGGCGAGGAATCCGTCGCCGCTGCTGTAACCGCCGCCGATTTGAAAGGTTCCGGTGGGCCCTTCCTTGACGTCGACCAATAAATCCAACGTATCGGCTTGATCGGTTTTTTGGGTGGTGATCTGGGCGTCTTCAAAATAGCCGGTACGCTGCAAAGCGTTGCGGCTCTGGGTAACCTTGTTGCCAGAATACAGTTCCTGCTCGTTGGCCAGCAGTTCGCGCCGCACCACCGTGTCGCGGGTCTTAGTATTTCCCGTCACCAGCACGCGGTTGAAATAAACGGGGGGGCCCTTTGAGATAACCAAGGCCACATCAACATTTTTGCTAACTTGATCGATTTTCGTCACCGGATCCACCTGGACGAAGGCAAAGCCCTTATTTAAATACATATCGCTCAAGGTGGTGATATCGTCGCGCAAACGGCTGCCGCGAAAGATTTGTCCGGTGGTGAGCTTGACCGATTTTAGCATCTGCTGGTCGTCTTGAATCAGCTCGCCGCCGATCTCGACTTTGCCGACCCGATACTGCGGCCCTTCGAATATGCGAAAGATCACTTCCAAACCGTCGCGGCCGCGCACAATCACGGGATCGTCGACTTTATGCTCGACATAGCCGTTGTCGTTGTAATGACTGGAAAGAATCGCCACATCGTTGGTCAGCATGTCGCGATCAAGCACGCCGCGGTTGGTGATGAAAGAAAAAATCCATTCTTCCTTAGTCGCCAAGAGCCCCTTCAAGTCGCCATCGCCAAAAGCCTTGTTGCCTTCGAAGGCGATTTTTTTGATCAACAGTCGATTGCCTTCGATGATATCGAAGGTGACCACCGCCTGGTTGGACGATTCGACGGCGACCGAATGATCGATGGCGGCATTGACGTAGCCCTGTTCGGTGTAGAGTTTTCTAACCTTCTCGACGCCTTCGGCGACTTTGGTCCGGTCTAAAATCGTCCGCGCGCCGACGCCCAGCGCGGTTTCGATTTTGTCTTTACTAACTTGCGCAGAGCCTTGGATTTTTACCTCGCGAATGTAGGGTTTCTCTTTGATCGCGTAGGTGAGTATCCCGTCCGGCGAAAGCTCGGCGTTGACGTCGTCGAAAAACCCCATGCGAAAAATCGCCTTGACGTCTTGTTCGACGATCAGCGGATCGAAACTCTCGCCGGCCCGGCTTTTTAAATGCAGCCGAATGCCGTCGTCTTCGACCCGAAGGTTGCCGGTGATTTTGACTTCCTTGAGGCGAACTTTTTCTTGGCTCTGGAGCGGTCGCGGAGCACCGATACACAGGGTCAGAATTAGCATCAAGCTAATAGTTTTGGGCAGCGAGCGAATAATTGAAATGATTGCCATCGGCGCTTGGAATTTACCGGTCACGTGGCTCAACTTTGTAAAAATCTAACAAGATGGCAAACTTTTGTAAAGGTATCACAACTAGCCAAAAATTTCACCGGCGCGCAGCTCGGCGCGCCGGCCAATCTTATCGGCGAACTCGCGGTTGTGTGTAGCCACCACCAAAGCGATTTTATGCTCTTCGTTGAGACGAAAAAGTAAATCTTGCACTTCCTGGCCGATGCGCATGTCCAAGGAACCGGTGGGCTCGTCGGCGAGCACCACTTTAGGTTTCAAGATTACCGCCCGGGCGACCGCGACGCGCTGTTGCTCGCCACCGGAAAGTTTACCGGGCCGATGACTCATGCGCTCCTTGAGTCCGACCAATTCTAATAAGCGCTCCGCTTCGCCCTTGGCTTGGGTCACGCCCATGCCCTGAATCAGCGCTGGGAACATGACATTGTCGAGGGCGGTAAAATCCGGCAAGAGATAATGAAACTGAAAGATGAAACCGATCTGGCGATTGCGAAACTGGCAAAGCGCGGCTTCGTCAGCCATCGGCAGCTCTTGGTCTTGAAACAGAATCGTTCCGCTGGTCGGCCGGTCGAGGGTGCCGAGGATATGCAGCAGCGTGCTTTTGCCGACCCCGGAAGCGCCGACGATGGCCAAGCGCTCGCCTTCGGCCAGTTCTAAATTAACGCCGCGCAGCACGTGAATCTCGCTGCCGCCCTCGTGGAACGATTTGCGCAGATCGCGCACCGACAGCAGGCTGTTACTCATAGCGCAACACTTCCACCGGATCGAGCTTGGCCGCCTGGCGCGCCGGATAGATGCTGGCGAGCAAACAGACGAAAAACGACGCCGAGGTCACAAGAGCAAAATTGCTTAGATAAATACGCACCGGCACCGTGGAGATGAGAAAGACGCCGTCGGGAAGCTTGAACTGGTATTGGGAAATCAAAGCGCACACCAACAAACCGAGCACGACCCCGAATACCGTGCCGACGACGCCGATCATGCAGCCCATGAGCAAGAATATTTTGTGAATGCTTTGCTGGGACGCGCCCATGGAGCGCAGGATGGCGATGTCTTTTTTCTTTTCCATGACCACCATGACAAGCGTCGACACGATATTGAAGGCGCCGATCAAAACCATCAGCAGCAAGACCAAGAAATAAACCGTCTTTTCCAGTTGCAGCGCCGAGAAAAGATTGGGCCAGAGCCGGGTCCAGTCCTCGGCGAAATAGGGAAAGCCGAGACGGCGCTGAATACGCTCGGCGATGGCGCGCGAATGGTCGACGTCGTTGACGCGCATTTCGATGTTGCTTACCGCGCCGGCCATTTCGAAAAAGCTTTGCGCGTCGCTGAGCGCCATGAACACCAGCGTCGAATCGATTTCGCTCATGCCGCTCTTAAGTATGCCGACGACGATGAAACGGCGCACTTTGGGGATCACACCGATCGCGGTGGGACTGCCCAAGGGCGACACCACTTGAATCGGCGAACCGGTAAACGCGCCTAACTGATTGGCCAAGCGTTCGCCTAAGATAATTCCCGGCAGCGTCACCCGGCGATCTTCAACCTGGAGAGCATGCGGAGTTTTGAGCGCGGCCAGGCTCCCCTCTTTCAAAAAACTTTGCAGGTTGACCACGCCGTTGACCCGATCGGGATCGACGCCGCGCACCACCACGCCGGACACTCGCGAGCCGGAGGTGACCATCACCTGGCCGTAAATAGTCGGCGAAGCCGCCACCACCCCCGGCTCCTTGACCAGTTCGGCGAGCAGCCGTTCATGATCGCGCATCGGTTCACCGGAGCGCACCAATGCGATATGGGCGTTGATACCGAGCAAGCGGTCGCGCAACGTTTCTTCGAAACCGCTCATCACCGACATGACCACATTCAAGGTCATCACCGCGAGCATGACGCCGAGCACTGAGATCACGGTGATCAACGATATAAATGTCTCGCGCCGGCGCGCCCGCAGATAGCGCAACGCGATAAACAGTTCGTATTTCATTGAGAGCGAGAAACTACTAACGCTGGGGGCGCATCAGCGGAAAGAAAATCACGTCGCGAATCGACGGCGAGTTGGTCAAAAACATTACCAGTCGATCGATGCCGATGCCTTGGCCGGCGGCCGGCGGCATGCCGTACTCGAGGGCGCGCACGTAATCGTCGTCGATGGGATTGGCCTCTTCGTCGCCGGCGGCGCGAGCGGCCATTTGTTCGAGAAAACGTTGGCGCTGATCGGCGGGATCGTTGAGCTCGGAAAAAGCGTTGGCCAACTCGCGGCCGCCGATAAATAGTTCGAAGCGATCCACCAACGCCGGATTCTCGTCGTTCTTACGCGCTAAAGGTGAAACTTCGATGGGATAACCGGTCATGAAGGTCGGCTGAATCAGCTTCGCTTCGGCGGTTTCTTCAAAAACTTCCACCAACAATTTTCCATAGGGCGCGTCCAGGTCGACTTTCAAATGATGGTTTTTGGCGAATGCCTGCAAACCCTCAATGCTTTCGACATCCGTTTGGGACGCGCCGCCGTGCCGCACGATCGCTTCACCGATGGTCAAGCGCTGCCAGGGCGGCGTGAGATCGATCACATGGTCGCCGTAGGGCAATTGCAATGAGCCGGCAACTTCCTTGGCCAAACTCACGAACAGCTCTTCGGTGAGGTGAATTAAATCCTCGAAGGTCGCATAGGCTTGGTAGAACTCGACCATGGTAAATTCCGGATTGTGGCGCACCGAGATGCCTTCGTTACGAAAGCTACGGTTGAGCTCGAAAACTCGCTCGAAGCCGCCGACCAGCAAACGCTTGAGGAACAGTTCCGGCGCGACGCGCAGATACAGTTCCATGTCGAGAGTATTGTGATGCGTGACGAAGGGCTTGGCCGCGGCGCCGCCGGGAATCGGCTGCATCATCGGCGTTTCGACTTCGAGAAAATCGCGGTCTTCGAAAAATCGCCGCAGCAGTTTGACGATGCGCGAACGCTTTTCGAAGACTTCGCGCACTTCGGGATTGACCATCAAGTCGACATAGCGTTGGCGGTAGCGCGCTTCGACGTCGGCGAGGCCATGCCATTTTTCCGGCAGCGGCCGCAGACACTTGGTCAGCAAACGCAGCTCGCTGGCTTCGACGGTCAATTCCTTGGTCTTGGTGCGAAATAAATGGCCGTTGACGCCGACGATGTCGCCCAGGTCCAAGGTCTGGAACAGCGCGAAGGCTTCGTCGCTCAAGCGGTCTTTACGGACATAAACTTGCAATTTCGCGCGGCGGTCCTGGAGCTGAAAAAACGCCGCTTTGCCCATGCGCCGGAGCGCCATGATCCGTCCCGCGACCAAGACATTACGCGGCGTCGCGTGAAGATCCTCGTCGCTGACCTCCGCGCCCAGGGCGATCGCCTCGGTGAGCGAACGATCGGGCTTGAAGTCGTTGGGATAAACCTTGGCGCCGCCGTCGCGCAGCTTGGCCAATTTTTCCCGCCGCACTTCCACCTGCTCGCTGCTGTCGTCGAGTAAATTTTGCTCGTTGTCCGCCATGATTTCCGTATCCGAGCCACCGATGGCGCGCTCGCTATCTAGCGCCGAAATTAATAAACGAAATGAATTAGAGTCCGAGATTCTTACAGATCGCCTGCACCGAATAGGCTTTGTTGAGAGAGTAGAAATGCAAACCGCGGACGCCGTAACGGATCAAAGCCTCACACTGGCGGGCCGCATACTCGATGCCCACTTCGATGGCCGCGTCATCGTCAGCCTCCACCGTCGACAAGCGCTGTTCCAGCGCCGGAGGAATTTTCGAACCGCAAAGCGAAGTGAAACGGCGCACTTGCGTCGCCGAAAGAATCGGCAAGATGCCCGGCACGATCGGCACGGTGACGCCGAGCTTACGCAAGTCGTCAGCGAAGCGAAAAAAATCGTCATTGTCGAAAAATAGTTGAGTAATGATCGCCGCCGCGCCGGCAGCGACTTTTTCTTTGAGAAAGCGCAAATCCGCTTCCCGGCTAACTGCCCGAGGATGCACCTCGGGAAAACCGGCCACCGCCACCGAAAAACCGCCCATCGCCAGCGCCTCCCGGACTAATTCAATCGCGTAGTGAAATCCGTTCGGATGGGGCCGCCAATCGGCCACGCCCGCGGGCGGATCGCCGCCGAGAGCGAGAATATTTTCGATGCCCTTCGCTTTGAGATTTCTCAGAACCCCGCGGGCTTCGTCCTTGGACTGACCTATCACGGTCAAGTGGCACATGACCTCAAGGCCGCCGCCATTATGGATCGTGTCGACCAGGTCGAGCGTCTTGTCGCGCGTGCTTCCGCCCGCCCCGTACGTAACAGAACAAAAACCGGGATTGAGCCTCTTGAGAATTTCGATCTCGCTAAAGAGGTTCTCCTCGCCTTTGTCTGTCTTTGGAGGAAAGAACTCGACCGAAAGAGTCAACTCTGGCCGGGCATAGAGGTCGACTAATTTCACACTAATCCTAGATGACTACCGTCGGCGTAGCACTATTAGTAGCACATGGTTTCGCCATGAACAATTCGTATCCGCTAAATAATCGCAGTTTTACTGAGACTTTTCCTGCCCGCGTAGGACTCGTTGGCGGGCGGCCAGCGGATCGCAGCCCGAACCACTTTCCGGGGTGATTTGATTTCTAAGCACGTCGGTGTGATTGAGCAACGCCGACTTGATCTCGTCGGCGACACCGAAGCGCTCCAACGTCTCTTTAAAAATTTGTTTGCGCCGGGCGAAGTGGCCGCCCATGATCGGATGGCTCGCATGGGCCTCGCCCAGCGGCCTGCCGGTGTATTTAACCTCGGCGCCGAGAAATTCCGCCGCAAGCTGATATTCTAATTCTTTGATGCGGGCGGGATCGGCGTGGCGAAAAAAGAACCCGATCATGCGGTCGGCGAAGACCTGATCGATAAATGCGCCGATGATTTCCCTGAGCTTGGCTTCGCCGCCCAGGCGCGCGAAAAGTGTCGGCTCGACCGTCGACATAACCATCACTCGATTTAGAGCATGCCCAACTGCAAGCGCGCCGCTTCGGACATCTTGGTCTGATCCCAAGGCGGTTCCCAGACCAGGTCGATTTGCACATCGGTGACACCGTCAACGGCGCGAATCTTTTGTTCGACTTCCGCCGGAATCGACTGCGCCGCTGGACAGCTCGGCGAAGTCAGCGTGAGCTGAATCGTCACCGCACCCGCTTCGTTGACCTTGACCTCATAGATCAAACCCATCTCGTAAATGTTCACCGGAATCTCCGGATCGAACACCGTGCGTAGCGCCTCGATCGCTTGGGCTTCGATGATCGTTTGGTTGATGCTGTCCATAATTTTACTCGATCCCCAACTGCTGCTTGGCGCTCGACGCGATCATGCTTTGATTCCACGCCGGCTCCCAGACCAATTCAACTTCCGCCTCGCGAATCTCCGCCAGCGCGAGTAATTTCTTGCGAATGTCTGCTTTGATAAACTGCCCCATGCCGCAGCCCTGAGCGGTTAAAGTGAAATGGACCTGCGCTTTATGACCGCCGCCTGGCAGCGCTTCGACATGGCAATCGTAAACCAAACCGAGCTCGACGATATTGACGGGAATCTCGGGATCGAAGCACGAGCGCAGCTGCTGCCAAACCTGATCCTCAATTGAGCCCTGCGCGCCTTGGGAACTAGAAGGCTTGGCATCCTCAATGTTGGCCAACCCGAGAGCATCACCGTCGCGCCCATCAATGCGCACACTATAGCCGTGATCGGTCATGACCGTGTAGCCGCTACCGACGGTTTGTGTCAGCCACACCGAGCTTCCGGCCAAAAGCGACACGGTTTCGCCGCTAGGAATCATGATCGCGCTACAATCGCGCCGCAATGTAATCGGTTTTTCAGTGGTCATGACACCCTGCTCCTTTCACGCCTAACGATGCCATCACTCAGTGCTTGCCGGCTGCGCTTCTCCCTTAAGCGCGGCGATCACCGTATGCCAAGCCAGACTAGCGCATTTTACCCGAGCTGGGAATTTGCAGACACCGGAAAGAATTTGCAGCTTGCCGACCTTGTCGGCGGCGTGGCCCTCGCTCTCGTCGCCGGTGAGCATCTTGTGCACGTTGTTGAACAAAGCTTGCGCCGCTGCTTCGTTCTTGCCCTTTAGTTCCGCCGTCATCATCGACGCCGACGCCTTGGAGATCGCGCAGCCCGAGCCCTGAAAGCTGATGTCTTGAATTACGTCGTTTTCCAAGCGCACGAACACCGTGACATGATCGCCGCACAGCGGATTGTAGCCCTCGGCTTTATGATTGGCGTTGGCCATATCACGAAAGTTGCGCGGGCTTTTGTTGTGGTCGAGAATGACCTCTTGATATAGATCGTCTAGGTCTGACATTAGCCGAACACTTTCATGACGCGATGAATCGCCCGCACCATCACGTCGATTTCTTCCATCGTATTGTAAAATGCAAAGGAGGCACGAGTGGTCGCCGGCACGCCGAAGCGCTGCATCACCGGCATGGCGCAGTGATGACCGGCGCGCACCGCGACGCCTTCTTGGTCGAGAATCGTTCCGACATCGTGGGCATGGACGTGACCCAAGACAAACGACAACACGCCGGCTTTTTCTTTCGCCGTGCCGATTATTCTAAGACTTTCGATATTTGAAACCGCCTCGGTGGCGTAGGCCAGCAAGCGCTGCTCATGGGCGGCGACCGCATCCCAATCGAGTGCGGCCATATAATCGATGGCGGCGCCCAAGCCGATGCCGCCGGCGATATGCGGCGTTCCGGCTTCGAACTTATAGGGCAAAACATTGTAATGAGTCTTTTCGAAGGTCACCAAACTGATCATATCACCGCCGCCCTGATAAGGCGGCATTTTTTCCAGCAGCTCGGCGCGCCCGTACAAAACCCCGACGCCGGTGGGACCGAACATCTTGTGGCCGGAGAAGGCGTAGAAGTCGCAGTCAAGCTCCTGCACGTCGACTTTCAAATGCGGCACCGCCTGCGCTCCATCGAGCAGCACCGGCACGCCGCGCTCGTGGGCTAGTGCGACCATCTCTTTGACCGGCACGACCGTGCCCAGCGCGTTCGATACATGGGTGATCGAGACGAATTTGGTTTTTTCGTTTAGCAGCCGGCGATACTCGTCCATAACGATCTCACCGTCATGGTTGATCGGAATCACTCGCAGCTTGGCGCCGACTTGCTCGCAGAGCATTTGCCACGGCACAATGTTGGAATGATGCTCCATCGCCGAGACGATGATTTCATCGCCGGTTTTCAAGAAGCTGCGGCCGTAACTTTGGGCGACTAAGTTGATCGCTTCGGTGGTGCCGCGCACAAAGATGATTTCTTTATCGGTCCGGGCGTTGAGAAAGTTGTGAACCTTGCCACGCGCCCCTTCATAGGCCGCGGTCGCCTGTTCGCTCAAAGAGTGCACGCCGCGATGGATGTTGGAATTCTCCGCGCTGTAGTAACGCGCCAGCGCATCGATCACCGCTTGCGGCTTCTGGCTGGTCGCGCCGTTGTCGAAATAGACCAACGGCTTGCCATGGACCTTCTGGCTAAGAATTGGAAAGTCGGCGCGAATGCGCGCGACATCGAAGTCGTTGACCGGCATGATTGAATCGTTTTTCTGGGAAACCGCTTTCATCGACAGCTCTACCATCTCCCGAATCGGCCCACCAGATATTCGTCCAAGGACTTACGCAAGGAGGGAATTTTTATCCGTCCCACCAAGTCACTGGCAAAGGCGAAACTGAGCAAACTCTTGGCCTCGTCGAGGCCTAAACCGCGGGCGCGCAGATAAAATAGCGCGTCGCCGTCGAGCTGGCCGATGGTTGAGCCATGGCTGCATTTCACATCGTCGGCGTAAATTTCCAACTGCGGCTTGGTGTTGACCACCGCATCTGGCGATAGAAGCAAGTTCTTATTGGTCTGGCGCGCGTCGGACTTCTGCGCGTCTTTGTGAACGATGATCTTGCCGTTGAAAACCCCGTGGGCGCTGCCGCCGAGGATACCTTTGTAAAGTTCCAGACTCCGCGCCCGCGGCTCGACGTGCTCGATCTCGGTAAAGTTATCGATATGTTGCTTGCCGTCGGCTAGATACAAACCGTTGAGCACGCACTCGGCGCCCTCGCCGTTGAGCACGACGTGAACGTGGTTACGTACCAGCGCCCCGCTCAAACTCACAGCATGAGCCGTGAGCTGGCAGCCGCGCGCTAAATTTGCTTCCAATGAACCGACGTGAAAGCCAGTATCGGTCTCTTGCTGAATTCGATAATGCTCAATCACCGCGTCGGCATCACCGACCAATTCGCTCACCGCGTTACAAAAATAATTGCCACTACCCAATCCGACATAGCTCTCGACAATCCGCGCTTCGCTACCGGCGCCAATCATAATCAGTGCGCGAGGGTGGGACACCACCGGCGTGCTTTTCGCCGTCGATACGAACACGAGATAGATCGGCTGCTCGATGCGGCAACCGGGCTCCACAGAAATCACCGCACCATCTGTGAAAAAAGCCGTATTCAAAGCGACAAAAGCCTGGCGCTGGGCATCGGTATTGCGGCCGAGCTGCGATAGTATTGTTGGCTCATTCTGTCCGATAACTTCGCTAAGCCTTTTGATCGTGAGCCCGTGCGGCAATTCCGACGTTTGAGAAAACTCGGGAGAGAAAATTCCATTGACGAAAACTAAGCGCGAAGCCTGCGCCTCGGCCATGGAGCGCGTGACGATCTCAACGCCACTCAAGCTCGTCGCTTCGCCGTTGGCGCGCACGAATGTTTGCGACGCGATGGGATCGACGTTGGTGTATTTCCAATCTTCGTGGCGTGTCGTCGGAAAACCCAAGGCGTCGAAGCTAGCGATGCCGGCTTCACGCAGTTGGCGCAGCCACGCCGGCGCCGCAGTTTGCCCCGGCCACTGCTTGAAGGCAGCGAGATAACGCTCTTTGTTGTCGGTCGCTAACATGATCCGTGAGTTTTTGAGAAATCGTTAATGAGCGGCGACGCCGTCGCCTTTGAGCCAATCGTAGCCCCTGCTCTCAAGCTCGAGGGCCAGCTCTTTGGTTCCCGATTTGACGATGCGCCCATCGGAAAGCACGTGGACGAAGTCTGGCACAATATAGTCCAACAAGCGCTGATAGTGGGTGATGACGATCATGGCGCGGTCCTTACCGCGCAGCGCATTGACGCCGTTGGCAACCACGCGCAATGCGTCGATGTCCAGTCCCGAATCGGTCTCGTCTAACACTGCCAAGATTGGATCGAGCACCGCCATCTGCAAAATTTCGTTACGCTTCTTCTCGCCGCCGGAAAAGCCCTCATTGAGCGGCCGGTTGGTTAGCGTCTGATCCATTTCTACTAGTTTCATTTTGTCTTTAATCAGCACAAGAAACTCCATGGCGTCGAGTTCTTCCAGACCGCGATGTTTGCGCACGGCGTTGAGCGCCGCTTTGAGAAAATAGGTCGTGCTGACGCCGGGAATTTCCACCGGATATTGAAACGCCAAAAACACGCCCTCGCGGGCGCGCACTTCCGGCGCCATAGCGAGTAGATCTTTACCCAAATAGGTTACCGAACCGCCGGTGACTTCATAGTTCTCGCGGCCCGACAGCACATGCGCCAGCGTGCTCTTACCCGAACCGTTGGGACCCATGATCGCGTGCACCTCGCCGGCGCCGATCTTGAGATCGATGCCGCGAAGAATTTCTTTAGTGCCAACTTTCGCGCGCAGGCCGCTAATTTCCAACATCGACAAATCCTTTCAAACTATCCCACACGCTGCATCGGCAGCTTTACTAAACGTTCCTTGAGTCCCTGGCGATCGGCGATGTTGGCGATGGTCACGCCGGCGAGAAAATTTCCCAGCACGACTTGCGCCTCTTCCCAAATCGACTTCTGCGAACAAACCGCACAGAAAGAACAGTAATCCGCGCCGGTATCCAAACACTCCATCAAGACCAAAGGCCGCTCGACGGTTTCGTAAACATCTTTGATCGAGATTGCGCTTGCCGGCTTGGCCAAGGTAAATCCGCCCTTGGAACCGATGTGCGATTGCACCAAGCCGCCGCCGACCAGATCTTTCATGATCTTGGAGAGATAAAATGAAGGAATGTCTTGGCTCCACTCGATATCGGTTCGGCTGACCACCCGCCCGGGCGCCTGGCCGGCAAGATAAGACAAGGCCCGCACCGCGTAATCGACGCGCCGGCCGACATTCATCAACGAGCTGCGCTCGCTTTTTGCCTTTCCCCGTTTGATATTCGCCATAGCCAAAGAAATATAGACTCGTTAGGTCTATAATGTCAACAAACTGACGCTGTCATGTTGTAGCAAAGTGATTATGTCAGGGGTTAACGGCAACGTAATTATGTCAGGGTGGAAGGATGACAACCCTGACAATGAAAGACGAGAAACGACTAGACGTAATTCAACGAGTATATCGCAGCGAGATCACCGTGGTTGAGGCCG
>SHYW01000035.1 GCA_009692615.1 Deltaproteobacteria bacterium
CGGGGGCAAATCGAGGCAAAACTAAGGACCCTATTAACCACGAGAGCAAAATGTAATCTGATATAACTTCGCAAAAACTGTAACTCATTACGAAAAAAACGATCTATCCTCCGCTGCCCTGCTTCCAGGGCAGTTGTTCAGAGGTTCCCTAAGACATTTTCACAACTATCGCCGTTTCGAGTGCACCACCGGCGATGTTTATCCCAACGTCAAATATCTCTATTGGGCGCGGCTCGATGTCGATGCCGAAACTTTGGTGCTTTACGAAGGGCAACGCTTGATCGCCATCGCCGCTGAAGAACGTTGGGCATTGAAGTTCGCCAACGTGCTCGGTTCGCTGTTGGAAGATTTCATCGCTGCAAACTTGTGGCCCAAGCCTGTGGATAACTCCTGAACGATTTTTACCGCGGCATAATTGTCGAGCCATTGTCTTTGTGGTAGAAAACTTTCACTACGATGGATCACGCGGGTTTCGTTCACTTACACTGTCACACCGAATACAGCCTCCTAGACGGCGCCAACAAGGTCGACAAAATGTTCGGCCGCATCAAGGCGCTGGGCCAGCCGGCGGTGGCGATGACCGACCATGGCAACATGTTCGGCGCCATCGAGTTTTACCGCGAGGCCAAGAGCCAGGGCATCAAACCGATCATCGGCTGCGAAATCTACGTCGCGCCGGCCAGCCGCTTCGAACGCAAGGGGATCGATAAGGGCCCCAAAGAGTACAACAACCATTTGATCCTGTTGGCGATGAACAACGAGGGGTACCGCAATCTGTGCAAACTCGTATCACTCGGCTACATGGAAGGGTTCTACTACAAACCGCGCATCGACAAAGCAATTCTCAAAGAACTCAACGGCGGCTTGATCGCCTTGAGCGCTTGTCTGCAGGGCGAAGTTTCCCAGGCGCTCAATTACGGCAACTATGAAAAGGCCAAGGCGGCGGTGGAGAATTACGCGTCGATTTTCGGCGACCGCTACTACATCGAGATTCAAGACAACAAGCTGCCGGAGCAGGAAAAGGTCAATCGCTTGCTCGTCGAACTGGCCAAGGAAGTGTCGATCCCGGTGGTCGCGACCAACGATTGCCATTACGGCGAGCGCGACGATTTTCATGCGCACGATGTTTTGCTCTGCGTGCAAACCGGTAAGACTATCGACGACGACAATCGGCTGAAGCTCGAAACCGACGAACTGTTTTTAAAGTCTGCCGAGGAGATGGCCAATGGCTTCGACTGGTGTCCCGGCGCGGTGGAACGCACGATTGAGATCGCCGGGCGCTGCAACCTCGAGATCGAATTCGGCAAGTATCACTTTCCGAATTTCACCCCGCCGAAAGAAATCAGCCTCGACGATTATCTCGACGAGTTGGCGCAGCAGGGCTTGGCCGAGCGTCTCGAAGGCGTGACCGACCCCACAATTAAAAAAAACTACCAGGAGCGGCTCGCTTACGAACTGGGCGTGATCAAGGACATGCAGTTTCCCGGTTATTTCTTGGTAGTCGCCGATTTCATCAACTACGCCAAGCAAAACGGCATTCCCGTCGGCCCCGGCCGCGGCTCCTCCGCCGGTAGTTTGGTGGCCTACGCGCTGCGCATCACCGATCTCGATCCGATCCGCCATGTCTTGATCTTCGAGCGCTTTCTCAATCCCGAGCGCAAGTCGATGCCCGATATCGACGTCGATTTTTGCATCCGCGGCCGCGCCCAGGTGATTCAATACGTCAAGGATAAGTACGGCGCGGATCGGGTCGCGCAGATCGCCACCTTTGGGACCATGAAAGCCAAGGCCGCGATCAGAGACGTCGGTCGCGCGTTGGGTTTTTCCTTCGCCGAAACCGATGCCATCGCCAAGCTGATTCCCGCGCCCAGGCAGGGCTTCGACTATTCGCTCACCGAAGCGATGAAAATGGAGCCACGTCTGCCCGAGCTGATCAAGAACGATCCGCGGGTGAAAACTTTGATGGATCACGCGCTGCGCTTGGAAGGTCTGGTGCGCCACGCGTCCACTCATGCCGCCGGCGTGGTGCTGTCGAATTTGCCGTTAGTCGACCACTGTCCGCTGTTCGTCGATAAAGAAGGCGGCATCGTCATCCAGTACGAAATGACCTGGGTGGAAAAAATCGGTTTGGTCAAGTTCGATTTTCTCGGCTTGAAAACGCTGACCTTGCTGCATGATTGTCTGAAGCTTATTGACGTCACCTGCGGCGATAAGATCGATCTCAACCGCTTGCCCTTGGACGACAAGAAAACCTACCGCACGCTGTGCCAGGGCAACACCACCGGCGTGTTCCAGCTTGAGAGCACCGGGATCCGCGACATGACCGTGCGGATTCGGCCCAACTGTTTCGAGGATCTGGTCGCGATCCTCGCGCTTTACCGCCCCGGCCCCCTCGATAGCGGCATGGCCGAGGATTACATCAAGCGCAAAAGCGGCAAAGAAAAAATTAAATATCTCCATCCCATGCTCGAAGGGATTCTCAAAGACACCTACGGCGTCATCGTCTACCAAGAACAGGTCATGCAGACGGCGCAGATTCTCGCCGGCTACACCATGGGCGACGCCGACATCTTGCGCCGGGCCATGGGCAAAAAAGATCCCGAGGAGATGGCCGCCCAGCGTTCCCGTTTCGTCGACGGCGCCAAAGCGCAGAAGATCGACGGCCAGCGCGCCACGGAAATTTTCGATCAGATGGAAACCTTTGCGCGCTACGGTTTCAACAAGTCCCATTCGGCGGCCTATGCTTTGGTTTCCTATCAGACCGCCTATCTCAAGAGCCATTATCCCGTCGAGTTCATGGCGGCGTTGTTGACTTCGGAAATGGGCGATACCGAAAAGGTCATCAAGAACCTCTCCGAGTGCCGTGAGAAAGACATCGTCGTGTTGGCGCCGGATATCAATGAGAGTCTGGCCAACTTCACGCCGGTGGGCGAGAAAATTCGATTCGGTTTGGCCGGGGTCAAAAACGTCGGTGAAAAAGCTCTCGAAGTGATCATCAAAAGCCGCACCGAAGACGGGCCGTTTACTTCGCTCTTCGATTTTTGCCGTCGTGTCGATATGCAGGCGGTCAACCGGCGGGTGATCGAGAGTTTGATCAAGTGCGGCGCTTTCGATTCGACCCAGACCTCGCGGGCGCGCATGGTGGGCGCCTTGGACGATGCCATGAAGGCCGGCCAGGCGCACCAGCGCGATCAATCGAGTAATCAGATCGACATTTTCGCCATGCTCGGGACGCCGGTCAAAGGCGCCAAGAAGCCCGGCGATATTTATCCTCAGGTCGCCGAGTGGTCGTCGCAGGAATTACTCGCCTTCGAAAAAGAAGCGCTGGGCTTCTACATCACTGGACATCCCTTGGACAAATACGAGCGCGCCCTCAAGCGGATCACCAACGGCACCATCGCGGCGATGAAGGAGCGCGCCCAGTCGGGCGAAGTGCGCCTTGGCGGCGTAGTTTCGGCGTTGCGCTTGCGCAACACCAAGAAGGGCGACCGCTACGGCAGTTTCCATCTCGAAGACATGAGCGGTTTTATCGAAGTGCTCGCTTGGCCGGAGACCTACAAAAAATGCGCCGATCTGCTCGGTACCGACGATCCGATCTACGTCAAAGGTAAAATGGAAGTGGGCGAGGACCGCATTCAAGTAATCGCCAATGAAGTGATCGGCCTGGCCGAGGCGGTGAAGAATCAGAAAAACAATTTGGCCAACGGTAACGGCAAGACTAACGGCAACAGCGAGAAGATTCATCTCTACGTGCGCGAGTGCGAAGTCTCCGCCGATGAGTTGGTGCGCTTGCGCGATACGTTGTTAGACTATCCCGGGCCGGCGACGGTTTATCTTCATCTGCTGGCGGCGGTGCAGGATGAGACCGTCATCGAGCTCTCCGATCAAGTGCGCATCGCCGCGACGCCGGAGCTCGAAGATGCGGTGGAAAAACTCTTCGGTGCGCGAGTGCGCTTCCACGCCTTGAACGCTTAATGCCGCTCATCTCCACCCAGCGCCCCAAAGAGAAAGCCCTTCTCGTCGGCGTCGAGTTGCCGTCCCGCGACCCGCAGCTTCCTCTCGAATATAGTCTGGAAGAACTAGAACGGCTGGCGAAAACCGCCGGCGCCACCGTGCTCGGCAAACATTCCCAACAGGTGCGCCGGGTGACGCCGGCGACCTTAATCGGCAGCGGTAAAGTGGACGAGATCAAGGCGAGCATTCACGATCTCGATGCCAATTTAGTCATCATCGACGAGGATTTGACGCCGGCGCAGCAGCGCAATCTGGAAACCGCTTTCAAAGTCCGGGTCGTCGACCGCAGTCAATTGATCCTCGATATTTTCGCCCAGCGGGCGCGCAGCAATGAAGGCAAACTGCAGGTCGAGCTGGCGCAGCTGCAATACTTGCTGCCGCGGCTGACGCGCCAGTGGACCCACTTGTCGCGACTTGGCGGCGGCATCGGCACCCGCGGACCGGGCGAAACTCAGCTCGAAGTCGACCGCCGGCGCATTCGCGAACGGATCGGCCATCTCAAGCATCGGCTAGAAACCGTCGAGCGGACGCGCACGCTGCAGCGCAAAGAGCGCGGCGAAGTGCCTTTTGCTACCGTGGCGCTGGTGGGCTACACCAACGCCGGCAAGTCGACCTTGATGAACACGCTGACGCGCGCCGGAGTTTTCGTCGAGGACAATCTGTTTGCGACGCTCGATCCGACGACCCGGGCGCTACGGCTGCCCAACGGCGACAAGGTGATGATCGTCGACACCGTCGGTTTCATCAATAAGATTCCCCATTCCTTGATCGAAGCGTTCAAGGGAACCCTCGAAGAGGTGAGCCGCGCCGACTTGCTGCTGCATTTGATAGACATGGCCAACCCGCTCTACGACGAGCAAATCAAAGTCATCGACGGCGTCCTCGACGAGATCGGTGCCGGGGAAATTCCGACGCTGTTGGTGCCGAACAAGATCGATGTGGTGGCAACGGTGCCGGTCCGTGAAATTCAAAGCATGAGCAAGAACGCTGCCGGAGTTTGTCCGATTTCAGCTCTCACGGGCGGCGGCGTCGCCGAGCTGCTCGCGCAAGTCGGCGGAATTCTCGACCGCGAAAAAGAGCTGTTCGATGCCAGCTTTAGTTTGCAGCAGGGTAGTTGGGTGGCGCTCTTGCGCGAGCGCGGCCGGATCGTCAAGGAAACCTACGATGCCGAGGGTATTCACGTCACCGCCTTGGTGACGGCCAAGCTTGCCGGGCAAATGCGTAAACTACTCAATGGCGATCGTGCGGCGGCGAAGCTTCTGGTGTGAAAGCGATCGATGCTCAACCTGCCGAACACGTTGACGCTGCTGCGCATCCTCACCATTCCATTTTTTTTGGAATGCCTCGCCTATCATCTCTATTGGGAAGCTTTGGTAATTTTTGCCATCGGCGGGCTCACCGATTTTCTCGATGGGCTGGCGGCGCGCTGGATGAACCAGCAGACGGCCTTGGGCGCCTATCTCGACCCGGTGGCGGACAAGCTATTGGTATTCACGTCGTTTGGCATGCTGGGTTCCATCGGCGGAATACCGCCTTGGTTGGCGATCGTGGTTGTCCTACGCGACGTGTTTATTGTCGTCGGCTACGGCATCGTCTATTTCCTAGTTTCGGAGACCTTGGAGGTGCGGCCGAGCCGCCTCGGCAAATGGAGCACGACATTTCAGTTGCTGACCTTGGCGGTGGCGTTGGCGCTGTTGCACGATCCGAAGTTGTTCAGTGCCGATGTGCTGACTTTTTTTGTTGGTCTGACCGCGCTGACGACCCTGGTTTCGGGGGCTCAATATTTGTATCGCGGTTTGCTTTGGTTGCAAGTCAAAGCACCGTCGATCACTCCGCCCGGTTGACAGTTTGGCCAAAAATTGGTAGTAAAATCAATTTCTTGCATTGTCTAGTACGATGGAGCTTTAGGCTTTTAGCAGATTCCCGATCGGCACAGCAGATAGTCATGTATTCGCACTTCGAAAACGCGACCGATTGCGCTCCACCCCGTCAGATCTTTCAGGCACGTAGCTCAGTGGGAGAGCGCTTCCCTGACACGGAAGAGGTCGGCAGTTCAATCCTGCCCGTGCCTACCATTTTTTAATTTGCCGGCATGGAAAGTATTCACGTCACTTTTGTTGACGGTAGTGCCGTTGACGTTCGTTCAGGAACCCGAGTTGTGGAGATCGCGGCTGCCGCCGGCGCTAAAAATCTCATCGCCGCCAAGGTGGACGGCGTTGCCGTCGATCTCAATCGTCCGTTGGACAAAGATTGCGCCGTCGAGTGGATCGCGCCCGAGAGCGCCGATGGCCTCGACGTGATTCGTCATTCCACAGCTCATTTGATGGCCCAGGCGGTGCAGGCGCTTTTTCCGGGAACTCAAGTGACCATCGGTCCGACCATTGACGACGGGTTTTACTATGATTTCAAACGCAGCCAGTCCTTCTCGCCGGAAGAATTGGAACAGATCGAAACGCGCATGCAGGAATTGGTCAAAGCCAATTTGAAAATTACCCGCGAGGAGCTGCCACGGGCGGAAGCCATCGAGCTGTTTCGCAAGATGGGCGAGGACTATAAGGTCGAGATCATCGAAGGTATAAAAGAAGAATTCGTCTCGCTCTACCGTCAAGGCGACTGGGTGGATCTGTGCCGCGGCCCTCATGTACCGTCGACCGGCGCGATTAAAGCTTTCAAACTAACCGGCGTGGCCGGCGCCTATTGGCGCGGCAACGAGCAGAACAAGATGCTCCAGCGCATCTACGGCACGTCGTGGAATTCCAAAGACGCGCTCAAAGAACATTTGCGCTTGCTGGAAGAAGCCAAGAAGCGCGATCACCGCCGGCTCGGTAAGGAACTAGACCTTTTCAGTTTTCATCCGATCGCGCCGGCCAGTCCATTTTTTCATCCCAAGGGCGCGACGGTTTACAACGAGTTGATCGCCTACATGCGCCGGCTCTACGTGCGTTACGGTTACGACGAAGTGATCACGCCGCAAATTCTCGATGTCGATCTGTGGCGCCGTTCCGGCCATTACGAACACTATCGCGACAACATGTATTTCACCGAGGTCGACGAGCGCCAGTTCGGCGTCAAGCCGATGAACTGCCCCGGCCACACGTTCGTTTACGCGGCGAAGAAGCGCTCCTATCGCGACCTGCCGCTGCGTATCGCCGACTTCGGCCGGCTCCATCGTTACGAGCGCTCCGGCGTGACCGCGGGTTTGACTCGAGTGCGTTCCTTCGCGCAAGACGACGCCCATATCTTTTGCGCGCCGGAGCAGATCGAAGCGGAGATCGGTAGCCTGATTAAAATGCTGCGTGAAGTGTATAAGACCTTTCAGTTTAGCGATATGCAGGTCAAGCTTTCGACCCGGCCAAAGGATTTTATCGGTGAGCAGGTCATTTGGGACAAAGCTGAGGCCGCCCTCAGCCAAGCGCTCAGCAAAGAAGGGATCGACTACCAGATCAATCCCGGCGACGGCGCTTTCTACGGGCCCAAGATCGATTTCGTTGTGCTCGATGCGCTCAAGCGCGGTTGGCAGCTGGCGACGATACAGCTCGATTTCAATTTGCCTCAGCGCTTCGATTTGGTTTATACCTCGTCGGCTGGGACTGACGAACGGCCGGTGATGATTCACCGGGCGATTCTCGGTTCCATCGAGCGCTTTATGGGCATCTTGATCGAACATTGCGCCGGCGCGTTTCCGCTCTGGCTTGCGCCGGTGCAGGTAAAGTTATTGACTGTCACCATCGATCATAAGGAATACGCCAATAGCGTGTTCGAGCAGTTGCGCGCCGGTGGCTGGCGTGTCGAGCTCGACGGCCGCAATGAAAAGCTCGGCTACAAAATTCGTGAAGCCCAGTTAGCCAAGATTCCCTACGCCGTGGTGATCGGCGACAAAGAAGTGGCGGGCCAGACGCTGGCGCCGCGCCGGCGCGGTGGCGAGAACCTGCCGGCTGTGGGGGTCGAGGAATTTATCGCCCAGTTACGCGCCGAGGTTGCACTCGACGTTGGAGCAGCATAGAAATAGATGATCCTGGGAAACCGGACGGAGGTGTCCAATAGCTAGAGAAGCGAGAATCAATCACCAAATTCGCGCCCGTGAGGTGCGCGTCATTGGGCCTAAGGGGGAACAGCTCGGAGTCTTGCCGCTGCATGAAGCGCTCAAGCAAGTGGAAGCGCTAGAATTGGATTTGGTCGAAGTCGCGGCCGAAGCCCAGCCGCCGGTCTGTCGCATGATGGACTACGGCAAGTTTCGCTACGAGCAGAAAAAGAAAACTCATAGCGCGAGCAAGCGCTCGGTGGTCGAAATCAAAGAAGTCAAAATGGGTTCGCGCACCGATCCTCATGACGTCGAGCATAAGGTCAAAAACATTCGCAAGTTTATCGGCGAAGGCCAGCGGGTGAAAGTTTCGGTGTTCTTTCGCGGCCGGGAAATAACCCATCCGGAGCTGGGCCGGCAAATGCTGATGCGCGTCATGGAGCAATTGCGCGACGTCGCCAAATTGGACATCGATCCGCGCCTCGAGGGGCGCAACATGGCGATGCTCGTGACGCCCAAAGGTTAAGTCGCTGAATCAATCGGAATGAGAGTAGAGGAGTGAAAAGTGCCTAAAATCAAAACCAACCGATCCGCCGCGAAGCGCTTTCGCGTAACCGGAAGCGGCAAGATAAAACGCAATAAAGCGAACAAGCGCCATATTCTTTCGAGCAAAGGGAAAAAGCGCAAGCGCAATTTGCGTCACGCGACCTTGGTGGCTAGCGCGGAAGTGAAGAATATCCGCAAGCTGATACCGTATAAATAAAGCGTCGAGGATTGACCAAAAAGCGTTGAGGTTGGGATCGGCGCGTTCTCAAGCGTTTTGATCTCGAAGCCAATCTCTCAACGCGAATCAGGGAAGGAGTTTCATCGTGCCTAGAGCTAAAGGTGGAGTAAAGACCAGGCAGAAGCATAAGAAGATCATGAAGCTGGCCAAGGGCTACGTCGGTGGCCGCGGCAGTTTGTATCGTTCTGCGAGAGAGACCGTCGAGCGTGGCTTGGTGTTCGCGTATCGTGACCGGCGCGTGAAAAAGCGCACCTTTCGCGGTCTGTGGATCACTCGCATCAGCGCGGCGGCGAAAATCTGCGGCATCTCTTACAATCAGCTGATCAAGGGACTCAAAGAAGCCAAGGTGGAGTTGGACCGCAAAATTCTGGCGGAAATCGCCGCGGCGGACATGACCGCCTTCGGTCAAATCGCACAAACCGCAAAATCTCACCTAAGCGCGTAAGCGCTTAGCTCTCCAGTGCCATGAACGATTCACTGGAAACTCTCCGCGGAGAGGTTCTGGAGCGAATCCAGCAAGCGAACTCCGACAAGGAGATTGAGCAGCTGCGGGTCGAAGTCCTGGGCCGAAGCGGTAGTTTGACCTTGCGTCTGCGCGGGCTCAAAGACTTGTCCGCGGAGGAGCGGCCGCGCGCCGGCGAAGCGCTCAACCAACTGCGTCGTGAGTTTGAAGAGCTTCTGGACCAGCGCCTGCACGGGTTTAAAGCGCAGGCCAAGGCGCAAACTCTCAAAACTGAGCGCATCGATATCACCTTGCCAGGCACGCGCTGGCAGCGCGGTAGCAGCCATCCGCTGACGCTGGTGATCGACGAGATCGTCGAAATTTTTTGCGGCATGGGTTTCGAGATCGCCCGCGGTCCGGACATCGAAGACGATTACCACAACTTCGAAGCGCTCAATATCCCCAAAGACCATCCGGCGCGCGACATGCAGGATACGTTTTTCGTCGCCGACGGCCGCTTGCTGCGCACCCATACATCGCCGGTGCAGATTCGCACCATGGAGACACGTAAACCGCCGCTGCAAGTGATCGTGCCCGGCGCGGTCTACCGCCACGACGACGACGCGACCCACTCGCCGATGTTTCATCAAGTCGAGGGCTTCATGGTCGACGAGCGCATCACTTTCGCCGATCTCAAAGGCGTGCTGACTCACGTTCTCCAGCAAATCTTCGAGCGTGACGCCGGCGTGCGCTTTCGGCCTAGTTTTTTTCCGTTCACCGAGCCCAGCGCCGAGATCGATATTCAATGCGTCATTTGCGGCGGCAGCGGCGTTCACAAAGACGGCCAGACGTGCCGGGTATGCAAAGCCACCGGTTGGCTGGAAATTCTCGGCGCCGGCATGATCGATCCGGCGGTGTTTCAATGCGTCGGTTACGACGCGGAAAAAGTTTCCGGCTTCGCCTTCGGTATGGGCGTCGAACGGATCGCCATGCTGAAATACGGCATCGATGATATTCGTGCGTTCTTTCAAAATGATTTACGTTTCTTGCGGCAATTCAGGTGAAAGGCGGAGTAATGGAGTACTGGAGTGATGGAGTATTGGGTTCCGGAAGCAGCACTCCATCACTCCAATACTCCGCCACTCCAATCTTATGAAGTTCACTCTCAACTGGCTCAAAGAATTTGTCGACTTCACCGGCACCACCGATGAGCTGGCCAAGCTGCTCACCATGGCCGGACTCGAAGTTGAATCGGTCAGCGCTTTAACTGACGGAGCGGGCAGCGCCGATCAGCTTATTGAAATCGGTGTCACACCCAACCGCGGCGATTGCCTGGGTATCGCCGGCATCGCCCGGGAAGTCGCCGCGCTTACCGGCGCGAGTCTAAAATCACCGCCAGTCTGTGCGCCGACAAAAAACGCGGCGACGTATCCACGCGTCAAGGTGAGAATTGACAATCGCGATCTTTGCCCGCGCTATTCGGCGCGCGTCGTCGACTCCGTGCAAATCGCGCCTTCGCCCGGCTGGCTGCGCGCACGGCTTGAAGCCTGCGGCTTTCGCGCCATTAACAACGTCGTCGACGTGACCAATTATGTCATGCTCGAAACCGGCCAGCCGTTGCACGCCTTCGACTTGGAGCGTTTGACGCACAAGCAGATCGTCGTGCGTCGGGCCCATCAACAAGAAAAAATAAAAACCTTGGACGGTGTCGAACGTGAGCTGGCGCTGGACGATTTACTCATCTGCGATAACGATGTGCCGGTGGCGCTGGCCGGCGTCATGGGCGGCAGCGATTCTGAAGTGATCGACTCAACGCGCACGCTTTTGCTCGAAAGCGCCAACTTCGCGCCGGCGTCGATTCGCCGCACCGCCAAACGGCTCGCCCTGCGCAGCGAAGCGTCGCATCGTTTCGAGCGCGGCGTCGATCCCCAAGGCACGTTGGCCGCCCTCGACCGCGCGGTTTATCTGCTCGGTGAAATCGCCGGTGCGCAACCGGTCGGCGCGGTGATCGATCGCTATCCGCGCAAAGCTAAACCGACGGCGATCGTCCTGCGCGAAGCGCGCATCGAAAAACTGTTGGGCGTGGCGCTGCCGCTAAGCCAAGCGGAAAAGCTCTTGCGTTCCATCGGCATGAAAACCGCCCGTCTAGGCAAGGGCGGCGTGAAAGTTTTTTGTCCGACTAGCAGGCCGGATATTTCCCGGGAAGCGGACTTGATCGAAGAGTTGGCGCGCTTGCATGGCTACGATCGGATTCCTTCGACATTGCCGTGGCTCAAATCGTCGGGCGGCAAACGAGATTACCGTTTGATCTGGGAACGCAAGCTTCGGTCTTTCATGGCCGGCGAAGGTTTGGCGGAGACGATCAACTTGCCGTTTACCAGCGAAACCCTGAACCGAGTGTTTCCCGGACTGTGGAGCGCGCCCAAGGCGGTGCCGGTGCTGAATCCGTTGGCCAAGGACAACGGCGAAATGCGCCACAGCTTGCTTGGCGGTCTGATCGAAAATTTGAAATATAATCTGGCGCACAAGACTGAGAGTGTGGCGCTGTATCATTTGGGCAAGACTTTTGCTCTAACGAGGGATGTCGAAAGCGCCGAGCGCCAGGTTGTCGGCGGAATTCTCTTCGGCCCGCGTGCGCGGCGCGGCTTGCGGCTCGGCAATGTTACGCCTTTAGGCTTTTTCGAATGCAAAGGATTGATCGAAACGCTGCTTGAACAATTTGATCTAAGCTCGGCGGCCACTTGGTCGGCCGTGGAAATGGCGAGCTTGCATCCCGGACAGTCGGCGCAATTATCACTGAACGGCGTCGCCGCTGGTTACTTGGGACAGCTCCATCCGGACGCTTGCGAACAGTTGGAAGTGCCGACTTGCTGCGTCTTTGAACTTGACTTCGAAAAACTGCTTGAGTATGCTCCGCGGCGAATCGCGGCCCATGCGCTGCCGCGCTTTCCAGCGGTGGAACGGGACGTTGCGCTGGTGGTCGACGGCGACTTCGCGGCCCAAAAAGTGATCGCTTGGATCGCCACACTTGGCGAAGCCTTGATCGAACATGTCGATGTCTTCGACCAATATTTCGGCGCGCCCATTCCCGAAGGTAAAAAGAGTTTGGCCTACAAAGTTTCTTACCGCGCGGAGGATCGCACGCTGACCGATTTGGAGGTCAACACATTGCATCAGAGTTTAGTGGAGCGGCTGGGCAACAGCTTTGGCGCCGAACGGCGCAGTTAGCGGGAGTCGATCGCGGCTCCGAAGGGATGAAGGGTTTATGACAAAAGCGGAAATAATCACGCGCATCTACGAGAAGGTCGGCTTTTCTAAAAAAGACGCCACCGATGTCGTCGAGGCGACCTTCGACATCATCAAAAGTTGTCTCGAGAAGGGCGAGAAGGTCAAGGTCTCGGGCTTTGGCAATTTCGTCGTCAACACCAAGCGGCCGCGCAAAGGGCGCAATCCCCAGACCGGCGAGGAGATCATCATCGTCGGGCGCAAAGTTTTGACATTCAAAGCCAGCCAAATCATGAAGAAGAGTTTGAACGGCATGGCGGCCAACGGCCAAGGTTCGCCGGCTTCCGACGCGGCGGAGTAAACAGCAGCGATGGTCACTCGCCTGCCGGAAAAAATTTACTTCAAGATCGGCGAGGTCAGCCAGATCGTCGGCGTCGAGCCCTACGTGCTGCGCTACTGGGAGACCGAGTTCGAGCTGCTGAAACCTTCCAAAGCGCCGTCCAAACATCGGCTCTACAAGAAACGCGATGTCGAGCTGCTGCTCGAAATCAAACGGCTGCTCTACAGCGAAGGCTTCACCATCGAAGGGGCGCGCAAGAAACTCAAAGAGTCCAAGAAGGACGAAAAAAATCAGCTCAAGCTGCCGCTCACCGAACAAAAATACAAAAGCGCGCTGATGAAGCTTAAAAAAGAATTAGAATCCCTGCGCCGTCTGGTTTCCTAAAGCGAATATCCCGCGTTAGTGCCGTAGGCATTTCAACCGTAGCCGCATCCCATTAAGAAAGACACTATTCACCACGAAGGACACGAAGGTTTCGGATAATTTAAACTCCGATCTTCGTGATCTTCGTGTCCTTCGTGGTGAGAGCATATTTTCTTAAAGTTAGGCCGGCCGATTACCTTCGATTTCGCTTCGGCAAATTGATTTAGCCAGGTCGGAGTGTTACATTCGCGCCTGTCTTTCGACCGCCGTCGGGGCGTGGCGCAGCCTGGTAGCGCGCACGCTTGGGGTGCGTGAGGTCGCCGGTTCAAATCCGGCCGCCCCGACCAATTCACTTCTTATTACAAAATTCTATGACAACGTGGCGCCGGCGATTTGCCGGTGCTGTTTTTTCTGTTGCTGGGTTTTGTCCTGCGTGGTAGAAGCCGGGGAGTTGCGAACCATCGCCCTAGCTTGGCGGCGTAAATCACAATCACAAAACCGAAGCGGAGGAGACATCAATGGCACAGGCGGAGTCGAAGCATAACTGGGATTTTGAAGCTGACGTGGTGATCATCGGCGCGGGCGCCGCGGGCTTGCCCGCGGCGATCAAAGCGGCCGATGGCGGCGCATCGGTGATCGTCGTGGAAGCCAACTACGATGTCGGCGGCCACGCGATCGTCAGCGGCGGCAACGTGCCGCTGGGCGGCGGCACCAGCGCGCAAAAAAAATATGGCATCGCCGATTCGCCGGACATGGTGTTCTCCGATCTCACCGACTGGACCGTGGTGCAGAACAACGGCTGGCCGGATTTTCGCTACAACGACCGCGAAGTGATGCGCGCGTTCGCCGATCATTGCGCGCCGACCTTTGAATTTCTCTTGGCAAACGGCGTCGAGTTCAAACCGATCGCGCCGGACAATCAGGGCGGCCACTGTTTGGGTAATTCGGCGCCGCGGGAAAATCATGCTTTCTGGACGAAGGGAGCCGGGCTGGAAAGTCCCAACGCGCGGCCCGGCACCGGCGTGATTCGGCCGCTGGAAAATAGCGCGCGCGCCAAGGGCGTCAAATTTTTATTGAGCTATAAAATGACCGGCTTCGTGCGCGAAGGGCAGAAGAGCGGGCGCGTCACCGGCGTTAGCGCGGCGTACAATCCGCGCATCATGCCGGGGCAATCGACGCCGCTCAAAAGTTTTCGCTCCGACGGCAATATCGAGAGCACCCAGGCGAGCGTCAGCGTGCGGGCAAAAAAAGCCGTGATCGTCGCCACCGGCGGGATGACCAGCGATGTCAATTTTCGCCGCATGTTCGATCCGCGCTTGACCGAAGTGCTGACCGTCGCCGGCGAGCCGTACAGTTATCAAGACGCCAGCGGCGAGCGCGCCGCCATGGAGATCGGCGCGTCGCTCTGGGGTTTGGTCAACCAGACCTTGGAAGTCGGCGACCAAATCCGCACCCAGCGCGTCCTTGGCACCAAATGGAACTACATGAATTGGGAATTGGAGTCGCCGATCTTTCCGCTGGTCAAGGCGGTCGGACTGACGCTCAAAGACTGGCAGAACGTGATCTTGGTCAATCAGGTCGGCAAGCGTTTCTACGACGAAACCAAAGGCGACTATCCCCATGGCAACGTCGCCGGCGACATCGATCCCTACACGCCCAACGATTATCGCAACAACGAGAACATTCACTACCACCCGAGCAATTACAATTTTTTCAACGCCGCCGTGGCGATCAACGAACATTCCGAAGCGCCGGAATATTCCGGTGGGCCGATCTGGGCGATCTTCGACGCCGAAGCGGTGGCGCGCAACAAATGGATCGTCGAGCCGCCCCATGTCGATCCCGACGGTTACTTTTTCAGTGCCAATACTTTGAAAGAGTTGGCCGCCAAGATCAAAAGCGAGTTCCAAGTCAAACCGGTGAACGGCGAAGTTTTGGAAGCCACCGTGGCGCGCTACAATTCCTTCGTCGATGCCGGCAAAGACGAAGACTTCGGCAAGCCCACGCCGAAATATAAAATCGCCAAGCCGCCGTTCTACGCCGCCTGGGGCACGCCCAACGTGCACGACACGCGCTCGGGACTGCGCATCAATTCGAAATGCCAGGTGATGGACATGAGCGGGCAGGTGATTCCGGGACTCTACTGCGCGGGCGAGTCGGCGGGCGGCTTCAACCAGCATGGCCTGGGCCGCTGCACGACGCAGGGATTTATCTGCGGCAAGAATGCTGCGGCGGAATAGCGGCTACGATCTTGCGCGGATTTTAATGTCGCTTTCGGGTATGGTTTAAATCCCTCGCCTTCACGCGAAGAAAAGTTTTGTCATGCCGGCGCAGGCCGGCATCCATCTTCACTTTAGGTGCAGTGCTAAAAAAATCATGGATTCCGGCCTTCGCCGGAATGACGCAACGAAGAGTCGGCTTCTAGTCGACGTATTCAGAACTTCTCGGCTTTAAGCCGAGGGTTGTTCAGCGGCCGAAGTTGTCTTGGTAGTCTGCCATTGCGGCACGCACAACTTTAAGCGCGTGAGCGCGGCCGTAGGCTTTGGCGATGCGTACTTTGGCGCGCTCGCCGGGCACGAGCTTGTAGGTCAAGAAGTAATGCTGGAGCCGTTCGATGAAGACGGGCGGCACGTCGCCAATATCGCGGGCGTGGCCCCACACGTAGTCATTTTCCAACACCGCGATAATTTTATCATCGGCCTCGTCGTGGTCGATCATTTGTAACCCGCCGATGACCCGGCAACGCAGGATGATTTCGTTGCGCGCGATGGTCCGTTCGCTGAGCACGCAAACGTCGAGGGGATCGCCGTCGCCCCGTTTCGCGCCCGGCGCCAGCCGGCGCACTTTCTCGCTGCAATAGGTCCGGGGAATAAAACCGTAAAGCGTCGGCGGCTGCGCCGATGAGCGCTGCGGCCGGTCGACGCGCAGATAGCCGGAGACCTTGTCCACTTCATACTTCATCAAATCGAACGGCGTGATCTCGATGTAGGCGTTGAGTAGCTCAGGCGGTTCCGGCCCCACGGGCAGGCCATGCCATGGATG
Organism: Deltaproteobacteria bacterium; assembly: GCA_009692615.1. Lineage (NCBI taxonomy): Bacteria > Pseudomonadati > Myxococcota > Myxococcia > Deltaproteobacteria bacterium. The sequence continues at coordinate 16,232 of SHYW01000035.1, forward strand.
GGGCCGGTACTGATTCACGTCCGCGGTATTACTTTTTATCGCGCGGGTGACGTCGTGCCGAGCTTTGCGCAGTGTCATGGTTTTCTAACGCTTCGTGCGCGGGTTAATGGAATGCGATCTCGGAGTCCTTCGACGGGCTCAGGACGAACGGATCAAGAGTTGGATCGATCCAATTTATTCCGTTCATGCTGAGCCCGTTGAAGCATGTCCCGCTACTAACCCTTCAGCGCGCCCGTCGCCTTCGCTGCATGCGTGGCAATGGCGTCCATCAACGCCGGCGATAGGCAGTCGTAAGGCTCCAGCTTCAACTCTTTCAGTCTGGCGCGTACGGCGCCCATGTTCGCCGGATCGGCGCCGGATTCGATGATCGACGACACGAACGCGGCGAACTCCGGTGGCGCCCAACCTTGCTCGGATGATAATTCCGTGTGGATGAAGTCGAGGCCGAAGAACGGATGCTTGTCGTTCTCGATGCGGCCGAACATATGCACACCGCAGCTCTTGCAAGCGTGGCGTTGGATCGCCGCCTTGGCGTCGATGACCGCTAACTTGTCGCCATTGGCGGTCACGCGGACTTTGTCGCGCGGCACCACCGCAACCTGCGAGAACATCGCCCCGGCCGGTTTCCAACATTTGGTGCAGCCGCAGACATGATTGTGCGCGCACTGGCTGTCGATGGCGACCGAGACTTTTTTCTCGGAGCAGCGGCAATTAAGTTTGCCGCCAGAGAAATTGGCCGCGGCGGGTTTCAGTCCCTGATCAACCGCGGGATGAACGGAAATTGAATTTGCCATTGTGAGTTCCTCCTCTTTCTTTAATAAATCACATCAAGATGAGCGACGTGTTTTCCTTGTTTGTTCTTTGTGTCGTTTTTTTGAATCCTTCGCGGCATACAAGGCTTCAGGCGCTATATCAACACCGTTCGGCCAAGCGAGCGTTCCTGCTTCGACGAAGAATTTCTTGAAAAGCTTCAGATCCTTGAGAGGTTCAAATACTGGACCTTTGAACCATTGGGAAACATCGATGTGCTTCTCCGTTCCGTCATCGAAACGAGTAGAAACGACAAATCCACTTACATAGCGGGCTCCGACAACTTGTGGCAAATAACTCATAAATTACTCCAAGGGCTTGATTCGATTGAGTGCACGCCCATTTTCAATGTTTCTCCAATTTATCATGAGTTCGAGTCTGTGACGACGAGCCCAATCACGCACAAGTTTCCGAGCCGTCGCGGATGAAAGACTGCCAACAAGCAGTTGGCCGTTAAAGTTGAACGTGGCCTTCTCTCCCTGAAACTCGACATGAAAGTGCGGAGGATTATGATCTCCGAAATACATCCGAATAATAATTCCAAAAAACGTGGAAATGATCGGCATGGATTTTTCTTATCAGGTTGGGGCAGTCATGCATAACGGGCTGTGGTTGAGCGGCTGCGCTTTTCAGCGGCCCGCTCCAACCGCGTGTTAGGGGGCACGCCGCCGCCTTCTCACTTCTATCCGCACCCGCAGCGGCCGACGACCCAGCTGCCGCCAGCGACCTTCCATGTCCCGCCTTCTCTATGGAAGGACCATTCCCGTGGGTAGTGACGTGGGTTCTGCGAGGTAAGGGTCACGCGAGCCCAGTTGCTATCAGTCCGAACGATCAGCATCGAATCATTCGCCGTCCGTAGGAATTCTTGCTCGGAGATAGAGGGGTACTCCACAGGATATTCATTCCCACACTGCTGTGAGAACCGAGCTGAATCGAACAAGCTCATGTACAAGTGACTCTTCTTGTCATCGAGAAACGCCCTGATCATTTTGTACGAGTAATCCGTGTCTGTACAGGTCAGGCCTGCGCCACTAATCTGCCGCAAGAGATCCTTGAGGTCTTCCTTGAGGATAGCCTCCCTTAGGGCAACAACAGCTCGGCGGATCTGTCGTTCATCGGCGATCGAAAACATCCTTGTGTCTTGTGAGAAAGCTGGTGCACTCCATAGGAAAATTGATGCGCTGATAAGCGACAACAATGTCGACACCCCCTTGACCAATGGACCCCCTAACCCGTGAGTAGGTCGGTCGGCCTACTACCGAGTCTAGATTTCAATATCATTGCCAGATTTGTATTGTTAAAAAGATGACTTGTCAATTTTTTTCATCTGACAGATTCCGCCGACCAACGTAGACCGGTATTTTTTCCGTTAGGGCTGACAATGAATCGTCAGGAAATCACCATCGCAGATTTCGCCTGTTCATGTTGACGAAATCAACGACGCGGTAGTAGAAGAGCGAGGGAGCATTAATATCTTTATCGGGGACGCTTGAAATCCCTCGCCGTCAGGCGAAGTGAAGTTCCGTCATGCCGGCGAAGGCCGGCATCCAGGTGACGGGCGGCGTCCATCATACCGTTGGAAAACGGTATCCAGGTTAAGGGGATGGGGATGGACCCCGGTTTTCACCGGGGTGACGATAGGGCGGGAATGACGGAAGGAAAGTCGACTTCTAGTCGACAAATTCATAACCCCTAGGCTTGGAAACGAGGGTAGTTCAGTTTGTTTTTCTCGCGTAAGCGAATCTTTTCGGAGATGAAACCATGAAACGATCTTTTCCCGTCATCGACTCGGACGGACACATTTTGGAAAAGGATCATGAGCTGCGGGAGTATCTGCCGGCGGAGTTTCGCGCCGTGCCGGGGAAGCGGGAGTATCCGCTTTTTTCATGGGACGGTTGGGCACGCGGGGCGTTGTCGCCGCACAAGCGCGAACAACCGAGCGTCGAATTGTGGTTGCGCTTTCTCGATGCCACGGAGATTTCTCTGACGGTGCTTTATCCCAACGAAGGTTTGAATATCGGCTTGCAGCGCGATCGCGATTGGGCGGTTGGGCTGGCGCGGGCGTACAACGACTGGCTGCATCATGATTTCTTGAGCGTGAGTCCGCGCTTTCAAGGCGTGGCTTTATTGGCGCCGCAGGAGCCGGCCGAAGCGGCGAAAGAATTGCAGCGCGCGGTGCGCAATCTCGGCATGGTCGCCGGCATGCTGCCTGGCGTGATGAGTCCGATGCGCGGTTTGGGATTATTCGAGTTCGATCCGATTTACCGCATGGCCGAGCAATTGGATATTCCTCTCGCCGTGCATAGCGGGCCGGCGGTGGAGTTGGGACTGGATCATGTTCAGTCGTTCGCCGGCGTTTATCCGCTGAGCCATCCGTTCGCGCAGATGCAACAGCTGACCAGCATGATGATTTACGGCGTGTTCGAACGGTTTCCCAAGTTGCGCGTAGCATTTCTCGAATCGGGTTGTGGCTGGGTGCCGTACATGGCCGACCGATTGGACGAAAGCTGGGAGCATCGGCGCAACCGCTGGCCGCATCCGACGAAGCGTTCGCCGAGCGAGATCATGAGCGGCGGTAATCTTTTTTACGCCTGCGAGCGCGAAGAGAAAACATTAGCTAACGTCGCCGCGCTGATCGGCGCGGGACAGTTGCTTTGGGCGTCCGACTTTCCCCACGAGCGGCCATGGGACGAGTTCAGCGGCGATATCGATACATTGGTTAACAGAAAAGATTTGCCGCAGTCGCTACCGCGGAATATCCTTTACGACAATCCGCGGCGGTTTTATAAGTTTTCGCCGGAGTCGCTGACGCAAAAGTGACGAGTCCACTAACTTCTTACTTAGAAATTACGGAGGACGAATGAAAGTTCTAATTACCGGCGCCGGTTTGATCGGCACCCACACGGCAAAAGAATTGCTCGATCGCGGCGATGAAGTGACGTTTTTCGATTTCGCGCCGCGACCGGATTATATCCGTCATGTGACCGGTCGCGATGTGGCGGTGCTGCGCGGCGATATTCGCGATCTGGCGGCGTTGGTCGACGCGTTTCAAACCGCGCGGCCGGAGTGCGTGATTCATTTAGCCGCCTCGGTGGGCGAAGCGAACATCAACAACGTCTACGCCGGCTTTCAAATCAATCTCGTCGCGGCGATCAACGTCGCCGAGGCGGTGCGTCTCACCGGCGTGCGCCGGTTGGTTCACGCCAGCACCCAGGCGGTTTATTCCGGTGAAGATCCCAAAGAGTTGCTGCGCGAAGATTCACCCATCGACTGCCGCGAGCGGGTTTACAACGCTTCGAAGATCGGCTGCGAGCATGTGCTCAGAACTTACAGCGCGAAACATAAGATTGAGCTAGCGCTGCTGCGCTTCGCCGGCGTATACGGTTATTACTCCGTCGCCGGCGGACCGGGCGTCGCCGTGCAGCAAGCGGTGTGGGATGCCATGGCGAACAAACCGGTGACGCTCAATGTCTACGAGACGGTCGACTTTATTTACGCCAAAGATTTGGCCAACGGCATCGCGCTGGCGGTGCACACGTCGCCGTTGCCGCATAACGTTTATAACTTAGGCAGTGGCAGGCTGACGACGCTTGACGATGTCGAAGCTGCACTCACGGCGATTTTTCCGAGCGTCAACATGAAACGTGGCAAGTTGACGCCGCCGCGGCCGCGCATGGACATCACGCGGGCGCGCACGGAGTTGGGATTCAATCCCGAGTACAAGTTGGAAGCGGGGCTGCGCGATTACATCGCGGAGCTGAAGAAGGGATAGGCGAAGACTTTGGAATCGGAGTATTAACCGCAAAGTACGCAAAGATCGCAAAGTTCGGAAAGAAAATTTCACCATCTAGGTTCCGGGTCGCTCAGGTAGGGGCGAAAAATGTTTCGCCCTCCGATACACCTTCGCCAGAATTCAAAAGGAGACGCAACGTGAAACGAGCCTTTCCAGTTATCGATGCCGATGGGCACGTCATTGAAAATATCAAGGAGCTGCGGGCGTTTTTACCGGCGGCTTTTCACAAGGAAGATGGCAAGCGGGAATATGTTTTGTTTCCCCGCGACGGCTGGATGCGCGGCGCGTTGTCGCCGCGCAAGCGCGAGCATCCGGATGCGAAGCGCTGGATTCACTTTCTCGACAGCTGCGGCATTTCGACTACCGTGCTCTACACCAGCGCGGGCTTGAGCATCGGCTTGATTCACGATCACGACTGGGCGGTGATCATGGCGCGGGCTTATAACGACTGGCTGCACGAGCACTTTCTGCGCGTCAATCCGCGCTTCAAAGGCGTGGCGCTGTTGGCGATTCAGGAGCCGGCGGAGGCGGCGAAGGAACTCGAACGCTGCGTGCGCGACCTCGGCATGGTCGGCGGCATGTTGGCCGCGGTGATGAATCCCATGCGCGGCTACGGCTTGCCGCAGTTCGATCCGATCTTCGCCGCGGCGGAGCGCTTGAACGTTCCGCTTGGTGTGCATGCCGGATCGGCGGCGGAGTTGGGCTTGGATCATTTCACCAGTTTCGCCGGCGTCTATCCGCTTAGCCATCCGTTCGCGCAGATGCAGCAGTTGACCAGCATGATGATTCACGGTGTCTTCGAACGCTTTCCCAAGCTGCGCGTGGCGTTTCTCGAATCGGGCTGCGGTTGGGTGCCCTATTTGATGGATCGCTTGGAAGAAAGTTTCGAACATCGCTTCAACCGCTGGCCGCACAAGGCGGCGCGATCGCCCAAGGAGATCATGCGCGGCGGCAATCTTTACTATTCCTGCGAAGTCGGTGAGTCGACCCTCGCCACGGTGGCGGCGTTGATGGGCAGCTCGCAACTGATCTGGCCGTCGGATTTCCCCCATGAGAAGGATTGGCATGAATTCTCCGGCGACTTAGATAAGTTCATCAGCCGCGACGATTTGTCGGAGTCGATCACGCGGCAGATTTTGTCGGCGAATCCTTGCCGGTTGTATGGATTGTCGGAGAGTGAAATGAAAGTTTCGCTGGCTTGAACAGTCACGACCCCCACCTCTTTCCTCCCCCGCATGCGGGGGAGGATGAAGGAGGGGGATTAGCCGCGAAGGAAATCGAGATCCCAAAGTAGGGGCCGGTCGTGACCGGCCCGGCCTGGTTCGGAATCGGAATATGTCTCGCAAAGACGCCAAGGCCGCAAAGGTCGGAAAAACGAGAAAATCATTAAGTAAGTATATGAATGTTTTCCTTCCGAACTTTGCGTCTTTGCGCCTTTGCGAGAGGCGTATCCGAATCGGAAAAGACTTGCACGTGGCGCGTAAATTGACAGCTATTGCAGTGCAAAGATCGCAAAAAAAGAGAGGGCGTTTAAAATGAAAATCGCAGTCATCGACGATTACCAAAATGCTTTTAGAACTTTAAAATGTTTTCCCAAGCTGGCCGCTCATGAAGTCGTCGTTTACACCGACACGGCGAACGATGTGGCGAGTCTGGCGGAAAAATTAAAAGATGCCGACGCCGTGGTGTTGACCCAGCAGCGTTCGTATTTTCCGCGCGCGCTAATCGAGAAGCTGCCCAAGTTGAAACTCATCGGTCAAACCGGCCGGGCGGCGACACATGTCGATTTGAAGGCGTGTACCGAGAAGGGAGTTGTTGTCTCTGCGGGCGGGTCGGGCAATCCCAACGCCACGGCGGAGTTGACTTGGGGATTGATTCTCTCCTCGTTACGCAATCTACCTTTGGAAGTCACCAGTTTGAAAAATGGCGGCTGGCAATCGACATTGGGCATCGGCGTGAGCGGCAAGACCATCGGCATTTACGCTTATGGCAAGATCGGCAGCATCGTCGCCGCGGTCGGCAAAGCGTTCGGCGCCCACGTCATTTGCTGGGGGCGGGAAGGTTCGACTGGCCGCGCGAAAGCCGCCGGCTTCGAAGTCGCCAACAGCCGCGAGGGCTTCTTTGCCGAAGCGGATATTTTGAGTCTGCACCTGCCGCTCAACAACGATACTCGCGGTATTGTCACGGGCGAGGATTTGGCGCGCATGAAACCGACGGCGCGGCTCGTCAACGCCAGCCGCTCCGGCTTGATCGCCAAGGGCGCGTTGGTCGCCGCGCTCAAAGCGGGGCGACCGGGGTTTGCCGCCGTGGATGTTTACGATAGCGAACCGGTGGGCGCCGATGAGCCATTGATTAAAATGGCCAACGTCACTTGCACACCGCACTTGGGTTACGTCACCCGGGAAAGTTACGAGGAATATTATGCGACCGTGGTCGACGATCTGGTGAACTTCGCCGCCGGCAAGCCGAGCAATGTGTTGAATCCGGTGCGCTGGTAAGCCAGTGAACGGGTTATTAAAGAGTTTGAATCATCTGTCGGTTGTTGGGTGTCGGGTCCCACCAGATTCGGAACACTGCATAAGTGAGAGTGAAAGGGACATAGCCCGGATTATTCGCGGTAAAACTGCGATCGAGGTGCAACCCTTCCGGAACGAAGGCAAAACAGTTGTGCCTTGAAGATGCAAGCGCGGCGAGTTGCGTTGCGCTCAGCAGCGAAAAGGTCAAACATCGTGCCGAGCGCCGACCACACAATCAAACATTCGCGCTGGTGCCTTCGTTCCTCCAGGGTCACACCTCGATCAGCAGAGTGTCGTCAGGTTTCCTCGTTGCATGAATGATCCGGGATAGATAGTGGGGGGAATCTGCCGGGAGGAATGGATCGCCAACCCGAGTCGGTACAACGCAGAGACGCCCTACGTTGACCGGCGAGGCAATCCCAATCGGCGCGTTATTCCAGAGTGCCGGAGCGAGATTAAATAACCGCCAAAGCTATAGATTCACGCATCGACTAGCCGTACAATAAAACATGTCCGCCGGGAATTTTGCCGAGCGTTACGGTCCTTGGGCGCTGATTACCGGAGCGTCCGCCGGTATCGGCGCCGAGTTCGCGCGCCAGTTGGCCGCTCTTGGCTTGAATCTCGTTTTAGTGGCGCGGCGGCGGGAAAAACTGGAAAGCTTGGCGCGCCAACTCGAAGGGCAATTCAAGATTCAAGTTCTCTGCGTCGTCGCCGATCTGTCGCGCCAAGATTTTCTCCCAGCTATCGTTCATGCCACCGAGTCGATCGACATCGGCCTGTTGGTCAACAACGCAGGCTTCGGCGTGGCGGGAAATTTCTTGGCCCATGACATCGAACGCGAAATCGCATTGCTCGACGTCAATTGCCGTGCTCTGATGATTCTCACTCATCGCTTTGGCAACCCCATGGCGCGGCGCAAGAAGGGCGGCATCATCCTGGTCTCGTCGGTGAGCGCGTTCATCGCGACGCCCTATGAAGGCCACTATGCCGCGAGCAAAGTTTACGAATTATTTTTGGCCGAAGCCTTGGGCTACGAGCTGAAAAAAGACGGCGTCGACGTGCTCGCTCTTTGTCCCGGTTCGACGGACACGGAGTTTCACGCCATCGCTGGAAGCCCGCCGGTGGCGGCGATGGCGGTCCATCCAGTGGTCGAGTTGGCGCTGCGCCGCTTGGGCAAAGCGCCGGTGGCGATCCCCGGCTGGCATAATCGCTTGTTGGTGGGAATTTTGAAACTTACGCCGCGCCGGCTGCATACCTATTTAGCCGGCCGAACCATGGGGCGACTGACGCGGCAATAAAGTCTGCGCCAATGACGAATTGACAGATCCAAAAAGTCGGAGGGCAAGTAATGTCCAGTGTGCTCCTAGCAAATAATAAATCCGTCCGCCCCGCCGGGCTGGCGATCCCGTAGTCGATCAATCTCAGTTTGCTGCTGCTTCATTCCGGCGCCAATCTTTTTCAGTTTTTCATTTTGCCGCTTTACTTGCTCGACGTGAATCCTTGGTGGGCGCTGACGCTGGTGCCCATCGCGGCCTTGAACAATCCGCTCTGGGCGTTGATGCATGAGGCGATTCACGACGCATTTCATTCATCGGCGACGATCAACCTCGCCGCCGGACGTTGGCAATCGATTTTGTTCGGCTCGCCGTTTCAGGTTTTGCGCTTGACCCATTTGTCGCATCATAAGTTCAACCGCTCGCCGCTGGAGAAGGGCACGGAAATGTATGACGGCGCGGCGTCCTCGAAATTTATCGCCAGCTGCAAGTACTTTTCTTACATCCTGTGCGGGGTCTATTTGCTCGAAGTTTTCAGCGCCTGGTTGTTCATCCTGCCGAACGGCATGTTTCGCAAGTTTGGCGCGCGGCTGCTCGAACAGGGCGACCGCCAGGAAAAGTGGCTGGCGGCGAAGTTCCTCGACGACCGGCGTCAGCGTGAAATCCGTTTTGACGGCTTGGCGATCTTGTTGCTGTTTTGCGCCAGCGCTTACTGCTACCGCGGCCATTGGCCCGCATTCATCGGCATCGTCGCCGTGCGCGCGTTGGTGGTCTCTTTGATGGACAACATCTATCACTACGGCACGCAGCTAAAAATAACTCTTTCCGGTCATAATCTCGCGCTGCCGCGCTGGCTCGCCTCCTGCGTGCTCAATTTCAACTATCACCGAATTCATCACACCCATCCCAATGTGCCGTGGACCGGTTTGCCGCTGCTCTATGCCGTGAGCGCCGAACATTGCGATGACAAGTTTTTTACCGCCATGTTCAACCAGTTTCGCGGTCCGCTTTCCATCGAGCAATTGGCGCCGCCGGCGCGTTTAACCGAAGAGTTGCCGCTTCTCACCGTGGGATTGGAAGCGGTCCAGACCGAAGGCTAAAACCATGCGCGCACATTGGCTCGGCGATTTGATGGTCCTCACGGGGTTGCTCGGCCTGTTCTTTTGTTTCGGCCTGGGTGGCCGCGCGCTATGGGCTCCCGACGAGGGACGCTACTCGGAAGTCGCTCGGGAAATGGTGGCCAGCGGCGATTACCTCACGCCGCGCCTCGGCGGCGTGCGCTTTTTTGAAAAACCGCCGCTCTTTTATTGGACCCAAAGCGTTGCCATAAAACTGTTCGGTTTGCGCGAGTGGGCGCTGCGCCTCGGGCCGGCGCTGTTCGCGCTGTTCGGCTGTCTCGCCGTTTACTATTGCGGCCGAACCTTATTCGGCCGGCGCAGCGGTGTCTGCGCCGTCATCGTGTTGGCAACTTCCTGTCTCTATTACGTCCTCAGCCGCACCGCCAACCTCGACATGGGGCTAACCGTATTGTTGACCGGCGCGTTGATTTCATTCTTGTTGGCGCTTCGCGAACCGGCGGCTTCGCGCCGCCGCTGGGTATGGTCGTTCTTCATTTGCTGCGCTTTGGCGGTATTGCAGAAGGGGTTGATCGGCATCGTTCTGCCGGGTCTGATAATTATTTCTTGGCTGGCGATCTTTCGCGAGTGGAAGCTGCTCCGTTCTCTCCATCTTGGTTCTGGTGCGGCGATCTTCGCCGCGATCGTTTTGCCGTGGCATATTTGGGTGGCGGCACTGCATTCAGATTTTTTTGTTTTTTATTTCATCGGCGAACATTTCGAACGGTTTCTCTTTAAACACGAAGCGCTCAATCATCCCTGGTCCTACATCCCGGTGTTGCTGGTTGGTTTCTTTCCCTGGTCGCCGTTTCTCTACCAGGCGATCCGCCATAGTTTGTTTCGCTCCTCGCGGCCGCGCCATGGTTATCGCGAGGCGCTGTTTCTCGCCCTGTGGGCCGGCTGGGTGTTTGTTTTCTTTTCGCTCTCAAGTTCGAAAACCATCGCCTACGTTTTACCGATGTTTCCGCCCTTGGCGATTCTCTTGGGACGTTACTTCGCGGCGGCGTTGGACCGTCCGGCGGTGGAGGGGCTGCGAGTCGGTTACGCCATGTTGCTGGCGGCGATTCTTTTGTTGGTCCCTTTGGCGGCGCATGGGCCGCAGCATTATTTCGAAAGATATTCCAATTGGCCCGATCTCGAAGTGCCCGCCGATGAATCGACATTGCCCTCCACCGCGTTGACGGTTTACGCCGACCTGCAAAAATCGCAGCCCTATGTGATCGCCGAGCTGGCGATCCTTTTGTCCGGTGTTTTACTGGCGATTTATTTTGGCAAGCGCCGCCGCCCCGGTATGTCGTTTGCCGCTCTGGCGGCGACCTCGACCATGTTTTTGCTGGTGCTCAATCAGAGTTTGCCGGTGTTCGACCAGCGTCGATCGGTGAAGGATCTTGCCGCGGCGTTTCAGGCTTCGCTGAAGCCTGACGACGAGGTGGCAACCTATCACGCTTACTACCAAGACTTGCCGCTCTATTTGCAACGTCACATTACTCAAGTGGGCTGGGTCGAATCCTTCGAACTCGGGCAGGTTGATTTCAACCGCGCAACCAACGACGACAAGTCCTTTTGGCAGAAGTGGGATGGGCCGCGCCGGATGTTCGTGGTCACCGATCGAGCGACGTTCGATATACTTCGGCGCGAACAAGCGCGGGCGATTCACGTCGTCGCGGCCAACGATTACAGCGTGGTTTTTTCAAATCGCCTGGATCTGCCGGCGCTGGTCAATTGAGCTAGGCTCTCGCTATAATAATGATGCTTCGAGTCGATCTCCAACAGCGCTGCCGCGTTGCTTTACGTCGCGTCTACGGATATTTTATTTTCGAGTAGTGTTTTCGAGCAGCAACTTCAAACAGTCGCAAAGGGTGAGTCATGCCGACGGCAGACAAGACGGGTAAAGCGATTCGCTACTGGTTGAACCGGAGAATTCGCGCCCTCGCCATGGGAGTGATGAAGCGGCTCACCCCCAATTCGATCGAGGAGCAGTTCGATTTGCGGCGCGAGAATATTCAGAGAATTCTTTTGGTGTGCAGCATTTTTCGCATGGGCGATCTGATTCTCGCGACGCCGGCGATCCTGCTCATGCGCAAGAATTTTCCCCATGCGAAAATCGACTTCGTTGGGCCGAGCGTGGTAAAAGTGTTGTTTCAAAAGTTACCCATCGATCATCAATACGAGGTTTTCAAAAGTTTTCCCAAAGTGTGTTGGTCCTATATTGTCCTGCTAAAGCAAATCCGTGCGGCGAAATACGACTTAGCCGTTGATATCTGCGGGTCCAGCGCGGCGCTGGGTGCCTTCATCATTGGGTTTTCCCAGGCGCGGCTCAGGGCGGGGGCGCGTGGCAAATGGGATTTTTGGTTCAACCTTCGGGTCGCGAAACCGGCCAGGCGGAGTCAATACGCCAATCGGCCGCAGCTGATCGCGGCGCTCGGCCTGGAAAGCGAGCTGGTGTTTCCCAAGGTGGCTCTGTCCGCCGAGGAAAAAGAAATCGCCAAACGGCGAGTCGCGACGCTGTTGGCGGCCAATGCGTGTGCGGCGATGGCGGCGCCGGCTGAAAGCAAGATTGTCGGGTTTTTTGTCGGTGGGCGAATAACCCGCGGGAAGCGCTGGGAGAAAGAAAGTTTTCTCGAGTTGATCCGTTGTCTGCTTGCCGACGGCACGCGGCTGATGCTTTTCGTCGGCCCGGAAGAGCGCGAGTTGTTGCCGTACTTCAGCGCCGCGTTCAGCGCCCAGGCGGCGGTCGTATGCGAACCGAATGCCCGCGCGTTTGCCGGCATGATCGCCAATTGCGATCTTTTTATTGCGTGCGACAGCGGTCCGGTGCATCTAGCCTGCGCCCTCGGAATTCGCACGGTGGCGATTTTTCTTAGAAATAATTTCGCCCACTGGGGCCCGCCCGCCGAGTTGGCGCGGATTGTCTATCGCGACAAGGGGCCGACGGTGGATATGGTTTTGACGGCTTACCGCGAGGAGTTGGCTCTGCTTTCGCAGCGCGATCCGGCGGCGGGCGGCAGTGCCGTGAATGACGCCACGGCGGTGGCGCGCGCTTAAGCGTCATCGGATGGCAGAATTGGAAAAATTACTTTTTGCCGAGGCGACGCCGGCAAGCCGCCATCTTTTTTTGCTATTCCTGCTCTGTGCCGCGCTCTACTTTCCATACCTCGGCAACCTGCCGTTTTTCGACAAAGGCGAGCCGCGCGAGGCGCTGGCGGTGCAAGACATAGTCCAGCGCGGCGAGTGGTTGTTTCCGCTCAAGCGCGCCACGGCGATTCCGTCCAAGCCGCCGTTGTTTCACTGGTCGGCGGCGCTGAGCGAAAAAATAACCGGGAATCTCAATGAAGCGACGATTCGTTTCCCCTCGGCGTTTTACGCCACGCTCGGTGTGCTGTTGGTTTATCTGCTCGGCCGCCGGCTGTTCGGCGGGCCGGTGGCTGCGCTCTCCGGTGCGATTCTCGCGACCACGCTGATCTATCAAAACCAAGCGCTGAGCGCGCGGGTCGACATGACGCTGGGTTTTTTCGTCAGCGCCAGCTTGCTGCTTTTCTACGCGCTCTATCGCGACTTGCTGCGCCATCCGCTCTGGTATTTCGCGCTTTACGGTTTGGTCGGTTTGGGCACGCTGGCCAAAGGGCCGCTGGGTCTCTTGCTGCCGGCGTTGGTGATGGCAGTTTTTCTCTTGCTTAAAAGACGTTGGGATCTCATCGCCAAGTTCGCTTTTCATCCCGGCGTGGTGCTGACGTTAATTCTCGTCGTCGGTTGGTACGGTTTGGCGATCACCCGCGGCGGCGAGGGGTTCGTCAATCGTCAGCTGCTGGCGGAAAATCTCAATCGCTTTTTCGGCGGCTCTGGCCATAGCCACGGCGTCGGTTATTATCTGCCCTATCTTCTTAGTTTGGGCTTGCCGTGGAGTTTGTTCTTGCCGTTTTTGCTTTGGGATTGCTTTCGGCGCAGCTCGGTTCCAAACGACGATCGATTGTTTCTAAAAGTCTGGCTGGCGGTGATGTTTATTTTCTTTTCACTCTCGGCGGGCAAGCGGCCGGTTTATCTTTTACCGCTGTATCCGGCGTTGGCGCTGTTGACTGGGTTATGGATTGACGATCATAACGAGGCGGCGGGCGCGCGCCGCTGGCTGTTTCGCGGCTTGGCGATGTTTGCCGGGCTAGTGGGTGCGATTCTACTCGCCATCGTTGCCGGCGCTTTGTGGAATCATGAGCCCAGCTGGTTCTTTTCACCCATCGCCAAACTGCTCAAGCCCAAGGATCGCGCCAATTTGGCCTTGATTCAGAACGCGCTGAATAGTCTGGGCGCGGCCTTCACCGTGGTTTTGTCGGTGACCATGGCTCTATGGTTTTGCTTGGGACGGAACTTGTGGTTTGGCCGGCTGCGCATGGCGGCGTGGATCATCGTGCTCAACGCCCTGCCGTTCATGTTCATCAGCCGCGGCGTGCTGTTGCCGGTGATCGCCGCGGACAAGAGTTATCGAGAATTCATGCACGAGGTCAATGGCCGCGTCGGTGCAAATGACAAGTTGATCATTTACGGCGAGTTCAACAGCGATCCGGTACTGTTTTATCGCGGTAGTTTCATCGACGTCGATGAGCGGCCCATTGCCGAGGTCGCATCAAAAATTGTTGCAGGCAAGGGTTTCGTCATCATGACCGAGCCGTCATGGAAAGAGCTGCAAAAGCTCAATACGAATCTGCCCGCGCCGCTTGTTCACAGCACCGGTAAAGGTCCCGAGGGCGACGCGCCATTGGTGCTGCTGCAAGCCGCGATCTTGTAATTTCGATTTGTAAAAGAAGAGCCGTAGGATGTGGTGAGTCCGCGAACCGCATCGCACGCCTGCGAATTGTCAACGATGCGGTTCCCTTTGGTCACCGCATCCGACAAACTTTCGGAAGACTCACCGCACGCTATTAAAGAAACCTTCCTTCTCTAATTCCCGCAGCGCGCGCAGATCGACGAAGTCTTCGAATTTCCAATTCTTGCCCTTGGCTTCTTTGCCCAGTTCGTCGAGCACGGTTTGAATCCCGCCTGGAGTCGGAAACGGCCGGCGGTCGAGCACCTGTACGCTGCTCAGGAGCGCGTAGTCGACGGTCTCGGCATCGTCGGTGCGCAGCGCGGCGCGGCGCGGATCGCTGCTTTGGCGATGGTCGGATCGCTTTGCAATGCGCGGATCGATTCCGACATGGCTTTGATCACGGCTTTGACGACGCGCAGATTACGGTCGGTGTAGCTGCCGAGCATGTGCACCGAGAGAAACGGATATTCGATCTTGGTCTCGGTGAGATCGGCGAGAATGTTGAAGCCGGCTTTTTTCGCTCTCGGCACGAAGTCGGCCGCCATGATCGTGCCGTCCACCGTGCCGCCCAGGATCGCCGCCATGCGCGCGGCGGAATTGCCGATTTGTAAAACCGTCACGTCTTTTTCCGGATCGAGTCCGCCGTCCTTGAGAGCGAGGTTAGTCTGAAAATGGGAGCCCGAACCGAAGCGGCTGACGGCGACCCGTTTGCCTTTGAGCTGTTTGATCGCGGTGATCGTCGGGCCGGCGATATAGACGTGGTTGAAACGGTTGGCGACCACGGCGTTCATGCGCAGATCGGCGCCGCGCAGTCTCGCCAACATCGCTTCCGAACCTTGGGACATGACCATGTCGAAGGTGCCGGCCATGAGCGCTTGGTTGAGCAGCGAGCCGCTGTTGACGTAGATCGCTTCCAAATCGATGCCGTGCTTGCGGAACAATCCCATGCGCTTGCCGATATCGAGCAAGTAAACGTTGATGCCGGTGCCGCTGTTGCCCAAGCGTACTTTATCGAGGGACTGCGCCGATGCCGATGGTGATATCAGGCTGAGCGACAACAGCAGTGCGAGAGTGAAGAGGAAATTGCGATGAAGATATTTCACGGGCGCGGTCTCCTTTGCTGGGCTTTACGTGGCCGCATCGTAATGGTGCCGCGGGGTAATGGCAAGGAGAAACTTTGCCCCGGCACAGCCATTCGCTTGCGGCGATTAAGACGCGATGCTACATGATGCTTCGAGTCACAGGAGTCAATTTGAATATTAATCGTCGCGCCGCGCTCAAGGCGGCAATTGGCTTGGGTGCGTCGCTCACGTTCCAACCTGAAAACTTGTTTGCCCAGGCGCAGTCATTAATTCGCAAACGAATTCCTAGCTCCGGCGAGAGCATTCCGATCGTCGGCATCGGCACGGCGCGCCGTTACGAGGAAATCAAAACCGACGCGGATAAAGCGCCGCTGCGCGAGACAATCAAACAGTTTCAAGCGCTGGGCGGCACGGTGATCGACAGCTCGCCCTCTTACGGAACAGCTGAGGCCGTCGTCGGTGAATTGGTCGATGGCTTGAAAATTCGCGGCTCGCTGTTTCTGGCCACCAAGGTGAGCCTGCGCAGGGGTGGCAGGGATGAAGGCAGCAAACAGATTGAAGAGTCGTTCAAGAGACTGCGTACCGACAAGATCGATCTGCTCGCCGTGCACAACTTGCTCGACACCGATACCCAGCTCAAAACGATTCGCGAGCTGAAGGCGGCCGGGCGTGTGCGCTACGTCGGCATTACGACCTCGTTCGATAATCAATACGGCGAGTTCGAACAGACGATGAAAAAAGAAACCCTCGACTTCATCCAAGTCGATTATGCTTTGGACAATCGCGACGCCGGCGATCGGATCATTCCTCTGGCCGCCGACCGCGGCATGGCGGTGATGATCAATTTGCCTTTTGGCCGCGGTCGGCTGTTCAACGCCGTGCAGGGTAAGAAGCTGCCGGAGTGGGCGAGCGAGTTCGATTGCACGTCATGGGCGCAATTCTTTCTAAAATATATCGTGTCTCACCCGGCGATTACCTGCGCCGTGCCGGGCATGGCGCGTCCGGAGTATGTTATCGACAATCTTGGCGCCGCCCGCGGCCGTCTACCGGACGCGGCGCTGCGCAAGCGCATGGAGCAGTTTATCGATAACGTTTAGATCGGTAAGGGGTGAAGGGTAAGGGGTTAGGCGTGGAGAGCGATTCAAATTCGCAAGCCGGACAGCCAGGGGGAGTGGTTCGTGGTTTGCTGCGCTACGCCATCGACGTGCGGCCGGCGGAGCTGCGCGCCGTCGGCTGGGCGTGGCTGTATATCATTTCGATTTTCGTATCCTACTATATTCTTCGGCCGATTCGCGACGAGATGGGCGTTGCCGGCGGGGTGGAAAATCTTCCTTGGCTTTTCACCGGCACGCTGTTGGGCATGATCTTGGTCAATGCGCCCTTCGCCGCCTTGGTGGCGAAGCTGCCGCGGCTTAAGTTCATCGCTTTCACTTACCGATTTTTTGCCGTCAATTTGTTGCTCTTCGTCGTGCTGTTGCACTTGGCTTCAAGCGGCCAGAGCATCTGGATCGGCCGGCTGTTTTTCATCTGGACGTCGATTTTCAACCTGTTCGTGGTCTCGGTGTTTTGGGCGCTGATGGTCGATGTCTTCGACAGCGAACAGAGTAAGCGGCTGTTCGGCTTCATCGCCGCCGGCGCCACCGTCGGCGGTATCGTCGGTTCCAGCTTGACGGCGATCCTCGCCAAGCAGGTGCCGTCGACGGTGCTGTTACTGGCTTCCGCCATCTTGCTCGAAGTCGCGGTTTTCTGCGTCGGCCGTTTGTCGCGCTTGGCTTCTTCATTGAACTTACGGCCGGCGGTGCAACGCGACGATAGTTTGATCGGCGGTTCGCCGCTGAGCGGCATCGCCCATACGCTCAAGTCGCCTTATCTGATCAACGTCAGCACTTTTCTTTTGCTGTTCGCCATCACCTCGACGTTTCTCTACTTCCAACAAGCCGAGATCGCCAAAAAATATTTCGCCGACCGCGGCGCGCGTACGGCATTTTTCGCCAGCGTCGACCTGTGGGTCAATATTCTCACGCTGGGAGCGCAGCTGTTCGTCACCGGCCGGACATTGAAACGACTTGGCGTGGCATTGACGCTGGCGTTGTTGCCGCTGCTGAGTATTTTCGGTTTCGCGACCTTGGCCTGGGCGCCGACCATTGCCGCGCTGGTGGCCTTTCAAGTGATCCGCCGCGCCGGTAATTTCGCTTTCGCTCGGCCCGCCCGCGAAGTGCTGTTCACCGTGCTGCCGCGCGAGGATAAGTATAAAGCGAAAAGTTTTATCGACACCGTGGTGTACCGCCTGGGCGATCAAGTGGGCGCCTGGTCCTACGCGGGTTTGGGCGCGCTTGGCTTGGCGATGACGGGAGTCTCGATCGTTGCCGTGCCGATTTCGATGTTGTGGTTGCTGAACAGCTTGTGGCTCGGACGCAAACAGCGCTCATTGGAACTGCCTCAGCGCGATCCTTTGCTTTAAGAATTTCGCCTTCTTTTTGACGCGAATCTCAAACTTTCTCCGTGCCTTAGTGGAAGCGTTTCGGTGGCGCGTGTATGATCGAATTCTGGCTTTAGAACTTCGGGATCCGTCGTCGTCGTCGGCCACTTTGAACAATTGCTGTGAGCGCGCCTATTACTTCACCGGAAAAAGAATCATCGCCCGCCGCTGACGACGCGGAAGGAAACGAAGCCCTCGCTTGGCCGGTGGCGATGCTGGTTCGACTGCGCGCCTTCGAGACGCTGCGCTACCGGGAATATCGTTTGCTCTGGTACGGCCAGATTTTTGGCTCCATGGGCACCTGGATGGATCCAGGTGACGCGCGGTTGGTTGATCTACGAGTTGACCAACTCGGCGTTGCAGCTAGGCATGGTGCGCGGCATTCAAGCGATCCCATTTTTATTGCTGTCGCCCATCGCCGGCAGCGCCGCGGACCGTTATCCGCGTAAGTTTCAGGTGGTGGCGGCGCAATTCGCCAGCGGCTTTTTATACGCGGTGACGGCGCTGTTGATCTTCACCAAGCTGATCGTGCCGTGGCATGTTTACGTCAGCGCGTTCTTAATGGCCTGCGTGCAAGTGTTTCTCCAACCGTCGCGTTCGGCGATGATATCCGACGCCGTGCCGCGCAAGTATGTGACCAATGCCATCGGCTTGAACGCCATGGTCTTCAAGATGGCGCGCTGCACCGGCCCGGCGCTTTCCGGTCTGCTGATCTCGCTATTCGACACCGGAGTTTCCTACGCGGTGCAGGCGCTGTTCATGGTGCTCGCGACCATCTGGACCACGCAGCTGAGCGCGGCGCCGTCGGCGTCTTCTGCCGAACATGGCCATAAAGAATCCTTCGGCCAAAGCATCATCGAAGGCAGGAAGTTCAGCTGGCGCACGGCGGAAGTGCGCACCGGCATCTTGATCGTCATCGTCGCCGCCTTGTTCATGGTCCCCAGCACGCTATTGCCGGTGTTCGCCCGCGATCTGCTGCGCGTCGGCGCGCGCGGCCAGGGATTACTCCTTACCGCCATGGGCGTGGGCGCGCTGTGCAGTTCGATTGTGATTGCTTCGGTGGGCGATCGCATGCCGCGCGGCATCATGATGCTCGGCGGGGTGGCGATCTACGGCGTGCTGGTGGTGATTTTTTCGGCGTCGAGTTGGTTTCCCTTGTCGATGGCGCTGATGGCGATCATCGGTCTGTGCCACGTCAGCTCCATGCGCTCGTGCAGACGGTGATTCAAACCTATTCGTCGCCGGAATTTCGCGGCCGGACCATCGCGATCTTTCACATGACGCAAGTCTTACTGCTGCTCGGCGGCATGGCGGTGGGCGCCTTATCGGCGCTCATCGGTGCGCCCTATGCGGCGTCGTCGATGAGCATCGTCGGCACGCTGTGCATGGTGGTGATCTTTTTCGCCGTGCCGCGGGCGCGCGATATTCGTTGACTAGTTTTGCCGCAATCGGTTTGACAAGTTTAGCCGCGGCGAATAAGTTTTCGATAAATTCACTCGCGCTTGAATCAACCCGCGACGGAGAGCCATCAATACAATATTTTGCCATTCTGTTGTTTAACTTCGCGCTATTTTTCGGCCCAGCGCTTCCCGGTTACGCTCAAAGCAACGCTGAAGGCGGACTCAAGGCGGAAATCAGCGCGGTGGCGATTCCTGCCAATCGCCGGCCGATGGCGACTTTTAAAATTACCGACGCCAGCGGCAAGCCGCTTGAATTGAACGCCCTCGACGCCGACAGCGTGAAGTTTACCATCGCGGTTCTCAAAATCGGCAAAGGCGGCGAACAGGATTATCAAAATTATTTGCTCAGCAGAGTTGCCGGCAAGAACTGGGTATTCAGAGGCGAAACCCGCAAGCCGGTGTTGAGCGAAACCATGCAGCCGGATTCGGATCAAGGCGGCAGCTTTGCGCGTTTGGCGCCGGGTGTTTTTACTTACACGTTCAAGTCGGCGCTGCCGGCCAATTTCAACCCGCGCGCGACGCACGTGCTGGGCGCCGAGATGACGCGCAACAATCGGCTGTCCGCCGCCAATCCGCTTTTCGAATTCATCCCCGCCGGCGGCAAAGTTCAGATGCGCCGGGAGCTGGCGGAGACCGCTTCGTGCAATACCTGCCACGATCCCATGCGTTGGCATGGCGGGGCGGCGCGCCAGACCGGTTACTGCGCGCTGTGTCATACCTCGCAGTTGAGCGATCCGGAGACCGGCGAGAGTCTCGATTTCAAATTTTTGATTCACAAGATGCACCGCGGCAAGTATCTGCCCAGTGTCGGCGAAGGTAAGCCGTATCTTTTGGTCGGCGCCGAGCAGCGGGTGCGCGATTTTTCGAGCATTCGCACGCCGCGCATGGTGGTCACCGAAACCATTCCGAAAGAATATCGCGACTGCACCGGCTGCCACGCCAATCCCAAGGTTACCAACTGGAAAATCCAACCGTCGAGCGCGGCTTGCGTGTCGTGTCACGACAACGTCGATCTCAGCTCCGGCAAACATCACGGCCCCGGTCCGGCGGCCGACGGCAGCTGCGTCAACTGTCATCAACCGGACGGGCCGGAGTTCGGTCCGTCGATCACTGGCGCGCACACTTTTTCCGGCAATTGGAGCGGGCTGCCGGGGCTCGTTTTCGATATTTTAAAAATCGACGGCGGCAAGCCCGGCAGCAATCCAGTAGTAACTTTTAGCCTGAAAGATAAAAAAGGCGCGCCGGTGAACGCTGGCGAGATGAACAATCTCGGTTTAGTTCTGGCGTGGCCGACTACCGATTACAAAATGGAATTTCCCGAGGACGCGCGCAAAGCCGAGCCCCTCGGGAACGGCGTTCATACTTATAAATTTCGCTACACGATTCCCACCGACGCCACCGGCTCCGGCGCCATCGGCATTCAAGGCTATCGGCTCTACGATGTGAAACGGCCCAACGGCACCGTCGTCGAAAAAGGCCAGCGCAACGCCGGCGCCAACGTGGTCAAGTATTTCGCCATCACCGACAAAGAGCCGGTGCCACGGCGCATGGCGGTGAAAATCGAACGCTGCAACGTTTGCCACTTGAAGTTGCAGCCCCACGGCGAGCAACGCAACAACACCGAGTTTTGCGTGCTCTGCCACAACGCCAACCACAACGATGAGGTAAAGCGTAAGGTCGCCAAGGGACCGATGCCGGCGGAGAGTGTCCATTTGAAACGCTTCATCCATCGGATTCACACTGGGCGAAATTTGGGCGAGCCATTCATCGTCTACGGCGGGCCGGCGGCGGCACCGGTGCCGGTGGACTTCGGCGATATTCGTTTTCCCGGCGACCGGCGCAATTGCGCCAAGTGTCACGAGCCCGGCGCCTTTGAATTGCCGTTGCCCGCCGGGGTGTTGCCGACTTTTATTCCCCAAGCGGACGGCAGCGTGAAGCCGTTAACGCCGATCATGAGCGCCTGCGTCGGTTGTCACACGCGGGAACCGGCCAAGGCGCATATGGAAGCGCAGATCGCTTCGATAGGCAGAGAAAGCTGCGTCGTCTGTCACGGCCGGGGCCGGGAATTCGCCGTCGACAAGATGCATCGCAAGGGACGGGAATAGGCGCGACAGAGATTTGAGATAGAGACAGAGAACGGAGACAGAGATTGTGCGCCAGCGTGGCAACGCGGCGCAGAAATTTTAGAACGCGTCCTTCATTTTTCTTACCGCGCCGAAAACTGAAACCGGATCTGAGCCTGCGTCAGGCATAGCCGACTTCACGCTGGCTTGAATTTCTTGGCTATCCCAACGGAGAAACGGATTGGTCTGTTTCTCTTCCGCCATCTTGGCCGGCACCGTCGACTGGCCTTGGGCGCGGAGATTTTTCACCTGCTCGTAGCGCGCCGCCAATTTGCCATTCTTCGGTTCCACGCTCATCGCGAAGCGCAGATTGCTCTCGGTATATTCATGGCCGCAGTACACATTGATATCGTCGCCCAGCGCCATGAGTTTTTTCAACGACGCCTGCATCTGCGCCGGCGTGCCTTCAAAGAGCCGGCCGCAACCGGCGGTGAACAGCGTGTCGCCGCAAAACAAATTATCGCCGAATAAATAAGCCACATGGCCGGTGGTGTGGCCGGGAATGAAAAACACTTTGCCTTTGAGCTCGCCGATCTCGATCTCGTCGCCTTCGTCGACGCCGTCGGTCATACCAAAAACTCTCTCCCGATCGCTTTTGTGACCGTAGACTTTTAGTTGCCGGCTCGCCAACAACCCTTCGTTGCCGCCGGTATGATCGCGGTGGTGGTGCGTGTTCAAGATCGCCACGGGCGTCACCGCCGCTTGTTGGATGCGGCTGAGCACGGGCGCCGCCTCCGAAGGATCGACGATGGCCGCCTGTTGGGTTTTTTCACAGACCAGCAAGTAGCCGTAGTTGTCGCGTAACAGCGGGATTTGAATGATTTTCATATACCTATGATGACGATTTTTGTCGGTTAGCTGTCAGATATGAACAGTCGGTCCTTACCAAACCTGTCCGTGAACCACCTGAAAAACTCTACCACAGCCCGCTCAATCCCGGCAAGTAACTAAACAAAAAGCTCTTTTTGCCGATTACCAGGGCAATGGTAGCGGCCTTTAACGGAGCGTCACGAAAATTGCTGTAGGATCAATGGTTCGGCAATCGAAGGAGAGATCTGATTATGCTCGAAAGTACTTCTAAGCCCATCGAAGTGTTGCTCGTAGAGGACAATGCCGGCGACGTGAGGCTGACTCGAGAGGCGCTCCGTGAAGGTCCATTGGCTGTCAATCTGACCGTCGCTAAAGACGGTCAGGAAGCAATTGAAATGCTTTTCCGGCGTAACGGCTTCGGCGACGCGATCCGTCCTGATTTGATTCTGCTCGATTTGAACTTGCCGAAAGTCGATGGCCGGCAAGTGCTGCGGGAGATCAAAAGCGATGCCGGACTCATGCATATCCCGGTGATCGTACTGACCACATCCCATGCCGAGTCGGACATCCAGGCGACCTACGGCGCTCACGCCAACTGTTACATCGCCAAACCTGTCGACATCGAGGCCTTCATCGACATTGTAAAATTACTCGAAGAGTTTTGGTTCACTATCGTCAAGCTACCGGCCCATGACCCCGCGCTGTAACCATGACCGAGATTAACATCAGGCATGAGGTGATGAAGATGCGAAAACTAGGATCGAGAAATTTGTCGGCTGGGGCGTTGCTGATGATCGGCTTTCTGACCGCACCGGTGGCGGCCGAGACCGTGAAAGTCGGCGGCACCGGCGCCGCGCTGGGCGTCATGCGCGTGCTCGGCGATGTCTACAAGAAAGACCATCCGAAGATCGACATCGTCGTGGTGCCGGGGCTCGGCAGCGGCGGCGGCCGCAAAGCTCTGATCGGCGGCGCTCTGGATCTCGCGGTGACCAGCCGGCCCGGTAAGTCGGTGGAAAAAATCGACGGCGCCAGCGCGCGGCTGTATGGCCGCTCGCCCTTCGTGTTCGCCGTGCCGGTAAAAAATCCGCTCGGCAATCTGACGATTCAAGATGTCATCGATATTTATAGCGCGAAGAAAATTACTTGGGCCAACGGCGAGCGGCTGCGCTTGATCTTGCGGCCGCTGGCCGATTAGGACAGCGAGATTCTGTTTAACATCGGTGCCGACATGGAACAGGCGCTCAAAGCGGCGTACCAGCGCGAGGGCATGGCGATCGCTATGACCGACGAGGAAAGCGCCAACCTGATCGAGTCGACTCCCGGTGCCATCGGCAGCTCGACGATCTGTTTGATCTCAGCGGAAAAACGCGCTCTCAAAGCGCTGTCAGTGAAAGGCGTCGTGCCCAGCGCTAAAAGCATCGCCGATGGTTCTTATCCCTGGTTCAAAAGTTTTTATATCGTCAATAAGACGAACGGTTCAGCGACGGCGCGAGCCTTCGCCGATTTCGTCGTCTCGGCGCGCGGCCAACAAATCATCGCGAAGTTGGGACACTGGCTGCCCGAAGCCGGAGAGAAACGGTAAGGCGTGATTCCAGCCGACCACAGATTGTTCGTTACCATCAGTTGGATTGCGGCGATTATCGGCGCCATCGTGGCGATTGCGCTGCCGCTCACCTATTTTTTGGGCGCTAGAAACGTTCTGTACGCAGTGCTCGAAACCGAGGCGGAGATCAACGCGCGCATTGCGGCACAAGTGGTGCGCGCCAATCCGGAGCTCTGGCGATTCCAGACCGGGAGACTGGAAGAATTTCTCAAGCGCCGGCCGCGCCAGGGCACGCCGGAAATTCGCCGAGTCGTCGATCTCGACGGCAAGACCGTCGCCGAAAGTGCCGACGCGCTCACGCCGCCGATGGTTTGGTATTTTGCCGATGTCATGGACTCCGGCGTCAAAGTCGGTCAGGTGGTCATCGGCCGTTCGACGGCGCCATTGTTGTGGCAAATGGCGCAGGTTGGCGCATTGGCGGCGCTTCTCGGCATAGCGATTTTCTGGGTGTTGCGCGTGCTGCCGATGCGGTCGCTGCGCCGGGCACTCGATGAGAACGGCAAGCTGATCGAGGAGTTGAAACAACGCGAGGGCGACTTGTCGCGCGCCAATCAAGGCTTGCAACAGCGCGAAGCTGAACTCACCACTTCCAACGAAGAACTCCAGCAATTCGCCTACGTGGCGTCGCACGATTTGCAGGAGCCGCTGCGCATGATCACCAGCTACACCACGCTGTTGGCGAAACGCTACAAGGGAAAGCTCGACGCCGACGCCGATGAGTTCATCGGCTTCGCGGTGGACGGCGCCAAGCGGATGCAAGGCTTGATTCAGGATCTGCTGACCTATTCGCGCGTCGGCAGCAAGGGCAATGAATTTGTCCCGACCGATTGCGAGTCGGTGTTGTCGACTACTTTAAAGAGTTTGGCGGTGGCGATTGCCGAAAGCGGCGCCGAGATTCATCACGATCCTTTACCGACGGTGCGCGGCGATGTCGGCCAGCTCGGCCAACTGTTTCAAAACCTGATCGGCAACGCGATCAAATATCGCAACGGTAATGCGCCCGAGGTTCACCTGTCGTGCCACAAGCAAGGAAACGAATGGCGATTCAGCGTCAAGGACAACGGCATCGGCATCGATCCGCAATTCGCCGAGAAAGTTTTCGTGATCTTTCAACGATTGCACACCCGCGAGGAATACGAAGGCACCGGCATCGGCTTGGCGGTTTGCAAGAAAATCGTCGAGCGCCATGGCGGCAAGATTTGGCTCGAGTCGGAGCCCGGCAAGGGTTCGACGTTTTATTTCACCCTGCCCGGCAATGGAGGAAGCGATGTTTAGGCTGCTGCGCTATTTTTCCCTGGCAAGTTTGGCTTGCGTCGCGCTGATCACGGCGCTGCTGGCGTTCTTTTATCGACAGGTCGCGCTCAACGATCTGCTCGAAACCGGCGAACGCCACAACGTCGCGCTGACCCGCGCGCTCGCCAACTCGCTGTGGCCCGAGTTCGGTTCGTTTCTCACGACGACCACGGAACTGAGCGACGACGCTTTGCGTCAGCATGCGGCGATCGACAAAATTCGCCATTCCTTATCACAGTCGGTCAAAGGGCTTTCGGTTCTCAAGATCAAAATTTACGACCTCCACGGTCGTACGGTTTTTTCCAGCGAAGCTAAGCAGATCGGCGAAAGCAAAAGCAAGAACGCAGGCTTTATTGCGGCCCGCTCCGGCATCGCGGCGAGCGAAATTACCCATCGAGACACGTTTAGCGCATTCGAAGGCGTCATTGAGAATCGTGACTTGATATCGAGCTATATCCCGGTGCGAGCGGACGGCGCCGACGGCAAGATCGAGGGAGTTTTTGAACTCTATTATGACGTGACCGACCTATTCGACAAAATGCAGCGGACGCAGAACCAGCTGGTCGCCGGTGTCGTTCTCCTGTTGGGTGTGCTCTACGGCGTACTATTTCTAATCGTTCGCCACGCCGAAAAAATAATGCAACGCCAGCAACTGGCCCGTCAACGGGCGGAGCAGGCGCTGGCGGAAAAAGCCCAAGATTTAACGCGCTCCAATGCCGATTTAGAACAGTTCGCCTACGTAGCCTCCCACGATCTGCAAGAACCGCTGCGCATGGTCAGCAGCTACGCCCAACTGATCACCCGGCGTTACAAGGGTAAATTGGATGTCGATGCCGATGAATATTTTCACTTCATGGTCGACGGCGCCGATCGCATGCAGGCCTTGATCGCCGCTCTGCTCGTCTACGCGCGGGTGGGCAGTCATGGCAAAGAACTGCAGCGCACCGATTGCAACGCGGTGATGGAGCGGGTGCGCCGGGACCTGAAGCTCGCCATCGAGGAAAGCGGCGCGAAGCTGGTCGTCGAGCCGCTGCCGAGTGTCGCCGCGGATCAGGCGCAATTGGGACAGCTTTTTCAGAACCTGGTCGGTAACGGCATCAAGTTTCGAAACGGCAACACGCCGGAAATCCGCGTGTCCTGCGCCGCTCAAGGCGACGACTGGTTATTCTCGGTGAAAGACAACGGCATTGGTATCGATCCTCAGTCTGGTGAAAAAGTTTTCACCATCTTCCAGCGCTTGCACAGCCAGGCGGAATATCCCGGCACCGGCATCGGCCTGGCGGTGTGCAAAAAAATCGTCGAGCGGCATGGCGGCAAGATTTGGCTCGAGTCGGAGCCCGGCAAGGGTTCGACGTTCCATTTCACGCTGCCGCGCGCGCCGGCCGTCGACGCTCTGGCAAACAATCAAAATAGCTTCGAGGCGAGAGTGGAGGGCTAACGAATGCAGCGATTTCGATGGCAAATAAAATTATTGGCGCTGATCTGCCTTGCGATCTTGGCGAGGGACCGAACTTCAGTGTTGGCGCAGAGTGCCAATCCGGTCGTCGGTATCCTCAGCGGCGGCAAGTCTTGGGTGCCGGTGGTCGCCGGAATGAAAGAGGGAATGGAGCGGCTCGGATTCAAAGACCATAAAAATATTTCCTATCTCGCCGAAGATTCCAAGGGCGAGATCACCGACCTCGTCAGTCAAGCGAAACGGCTGGTGGACGCCAAAGCTGACGTCATTTTCGCGCTGCCAACAGCTCATGCCGAAGCGGCGATGAAAGTTACGACGACTTTGCCGGTGGTCTTTGCTTGGGCGTCGGATCCGATCCGTTCCGGACTGATCGCCAGCTTTGCGGCGTCAAAAAATAATCTCACCGGCGTTACCAGCTACTCTGGGCCGTTGAGTGAAAAACGGCTCGAACTGCTGAAGGAGATTATGCCCAGCGTCAAGCGGGTGCTTGCGCCGGTGTCTCCGAAAGAGATTGCTTCCGAGGTCTCCTATCAATACGCCGAAGCGGCGGCCAAACGGATCGGCTTGCAACTGATTCGCCGCGAGGTTTCGAGCAAGGCGGAAGTCGAAAAATTTCTCGCGGAAAAACACAAAGGCGCGGTGGACGCGATTTTATTTCTGCCGTCGGTGCTGTTGCTCAATCAGATCGATCAACTAATCGCCAAATCCAAGGAAGAGAAACTACCCCTGGCGGTGACCGCGGAAGACATCGTTGAGCGCGGCGCGCTTTTCAACTACGGGCCGGATTTTCGCCTGGTCGGAATGCAAAGCGCGCGGCTGCTGGCCAAAGTGCTCAAAGGGGAGAAGCCGCAAAATATCCCGTCGGAAATTCCCGAGAAATTTTTGCTTACGTTAAATAGCCGTACGTTAAAGCTTCTGGGGATGAAAATTCCCCAGACTTTAGCGGGCCGCATCGATCGCCTGGTGGAATAGACAATTCGCTTAAATTAGGAGTGAAGAACAATATGAATCGTTATCGTTCCATTAATGCCGACCTCGTTTGCGGCGTCATTGCGCTGCTGGGGATGGTCGCCGGGATTGTTCCGCCTTCAATCCAGGCCGGTCCTGCGGTCATCGGAGTGCTTACGCCCGGCGGCAGCTACGATCCGGTTCTGGAGGGCCTCCGCGAGGGTATGGCCAAGCTCGGCTTCAAAGAGGGCAGAGAGATTAGTTATGTCGTCGAGGATAGCAAGGGCGACGTAAAGTCATTCGAGGCGCGCGCCATGAAGCTTATCGAGAGCAAACCGGATGGGATTTTTACCGTGACGACGATGCCAACCTTGGCTGTGAAGAAAGCGACGCAGACGATTCCGATCGTGTTCAGCGTCATCGGCGACCCAATTCAAGTCGGTGTCGTTGCCAGTTTCGCCTCGTCGCAGAATAACTTGACGGGGGTCGCATCGCTTAAGGAACCTCTGAACAACTGCCCTGGAAGCAGGGCAGCGGAGGATAGATCGTTTTTTTCGTAATGAGTTACAGTTTTTGCGAAGTTATATCAGATTACATTTTGCTCTCGTGGTTAATAGGGTCCTTAGTTTTGCCTCGATTTG
>SHYW01000036.1 GCA_009692615.1 Deltaproteobacteria bacterium
TTGCTCTGCTTTTTCTTTCTCGCCCACGCCAAACTCGCAAACGTTGTCTGCTCCCCCACGCTCTTTCCTCCCGCCTCACCTTGTCGGTCTTTCTGCTCTTCGTTATTAGACGACTTGCTAGATGACTTGTTCAGAGATTCCTAAAATGTCACAAGCAATTTTTGCTTAAAGAGTCTGCGGGAAATTAATAGCACAAAGCCGGCAGGCTGGAAACTTTGGGCGAGTTTTTGGCAACGATTGGTCGGCAGGCTTCCGCCATGGCTGCATCAGCAGCTACCAGCACCGGCCAATTTTGCTGAATCAATCCCACTCACACTGTACCTAACAGCGCACATGCCTGACGGCTCGTGACACTATTTGGCAGACCACCACGGCTGCATGGCGGTAACGCCTACCAATTCGCGGTAAAACAGACCCAAACTACCTTTGCTCATGCAGCCAAGGACAACCCTAAGACTTGATAGAATGGAGAAATAAGCTAAGATATCAAGATTAAAGGATAAAGCTAAAAAATTCCTTCCTATGCCAAAAAATGCCCAAGGATTACTGTAAACTCTGTTTACAGAGTGAAGTGAAGTGAACGCTAGGATGATCGCAGCTGTGTGGATTTTATTCAATCGGGCAAAGTTACCGGGAGAACGTAGACGACCGTATTGGAATTACGAGAGCATTTACGATTTATCCCCATGTAATAACAATTGCTTCCAATTTCTCACTTTCGCCTTCTAAATTCACATGGTCCAGCTAGTCACACCACAAGTCTTAATCGGGTTTAATCTGGCGCTCCTGCTTGGCCTACTCGTCTATTTGACAGCCAAAGCCAAACAGCATCCCAATATAATCCATTTAGAACTCGGCCTCACGCCACTAATCCTTTTTCAATCCGGCGCCTATATATTTGGCCAGTCAACGGGATCGGTCTCTGCCGCAGCGTTGATTGCTTGTGGTATTCTGCTCACACCCTTAGCCTTTGTTCCACTGAGCCGCTGCCTCAGCCGCGCCAACGCCCTGCCCAGAGAACCTCTTTGGATTTTTTTCTACGCCGTTCAGTTGGTCCTGCTAGCGTTCGCATGTCGCGAAATTTTTGCAGGGCGAATGATCGAATGGGTCACAGGAATTCTAGACCAGCCAATCATTATGATTGGCAGCAACTGGCGCTATTACTTTGCGAACGTCGTGGGCTCGAACGTTCTCGCCCTGCTACTTTTTGACCGGACAATTCAGCAAGCGGGAAATTCTGAAAAGGAAAAACTCAAATATCTTTTCATCGCAATTCTCGGCCTCACAGCTTACTTTAGCTACTTGTCAGCCAACATTTTCCTGAGCTCTTATTTATCGCAATCGATGCTCAATAGCGGCGCGGCGGTAATCTTCTGCGCCCTCGTCCTACTCGCGTACAGCTTTTTTAGGTATCCATTATGGCATGTCAAGGTTGGCATCTCGCGCAACCTGGTGTTTGGGATGCTTTCTCTTAGTGCCGGCTTGTTTTACCTAGTGGTCTCCGGAAGCATCTTCGATGTTTTGCGAGTGACGCATCCGGTGGGATCTCCGGCGCTGCTACCTCTGATTGCTTTTGTCTTGGTGGGGCTTTTTCTAATTTTTTGGCTGTCGGCAGAAATTCGCATTAAGGTCCGCAGTTTCATCGCCAAGAACCTCTTTCGAAACAAGTATGACTATCGCGACCTGTGGATGAAGTTTTCCGACAAGTCGGGGGCTTCGCTAAATTTGCACGAGGCGCTGCCACGAGTTGCCGAACTGATCGCCGAGGCGATGTTCGTCAGACAAGTGGCGATTTGGCTTCGTTCACCGGCAACTGGCAATTTCCACCTAACCTACTGTCTCGATCCGGCCACGTCAGCGGAAGCAGACGCATCCACTCTCAAATTGGACAACTCGAAATTGGCCGACGACGAGAGCCAAATCTTTGCAATCGTTCATCCAGAAAATGCCGGCAAGGCCCAGCCAAGTCCGGTGGACAAAGCTGCGCAACTCGGTTTCCTTGGGATTGAGCACATGGCGCGCATCGAAAAAGGCCACGAGGTCCTGGCCCTCCTGGGAATTGGCCGAGAGCTGCGCGACGAGAAATTTTCCGCCGAAGATGAACAGCTGCTCACTAGCATCAGCAACCAGCTCGGCAATTTCCTTTCAACCCACAAGCTTTCCGAAGAGCTCCTGCGATCGCGTGAATGGGATTCATTTAACCGCTTTGCCTCCTTCATTCTGCACGATTTGAAAAACTTGGCGACACTGCAGGGCATGACGTTGGAGAACGCCAAGCATCTTAGCCACAACCCCAAATTCATGGAAGACGCATTCGCGACCTTTCACCAGACCACCGACAAGATGATCAATCTTATCGCCAGCCTGTCGGTTCAACGGGGCCAGCTGTCGCTCAAACAACAGCCGGTGAACATTCTCCAAGTGCTGTCGCAAACCTTCGACGACCTCAAAATCAACCAGCGCAACGGCGTGAAAATCAGCACTTCGTTTCCGGCGAACAAAACACCGATGATCTCCGGCGACCCGGAACTGCTCCAAAAAGCATTTACCAACTTGCTGCTCAATGCGATTCAAAGCCTACCCCAAGGTAAAGGCGCCGTGGAGGTGACCGTATCGGACGGTATGAGCGGCAGAGTCACCGCTGCCATTCGCGACACAAGCTGCGGCATCTCGCCCGAGAGGCTACAAAACCTATTTCGTCCATTTCAAACCACCAAGGAAAAAGGCCTGGGCATTGGACTATGCCACACTCGTTCGATCATTGAAGTCCATGGCGGCCAGATTCGCATTGAAAGCGAAGTCGATGCCGGAACCAAAGTCGAAGTCGATTTGCCGGTTGCGTAACGATTGCACATGAGAAAGGGAAGATAGCCGTGAAATCAAAAATCCTGTTGGTCGATGATGAGGAAAACATCCTCAAACAAATGCGCTGGGCTCTCGAGCCGGACTACGAAGTCTTCACCACTTCCGACGAGGGCGAAGCCATGACCATATTCGAGCAAGAGAAGCCGCCCGTCGTTACCCTGGACCTTTCGTTGAACCCGCAAAACCCCGCGGATCTGGGCGGTATGCGCTTGCTCGATCAAATGCTCTCCATGGCGCCGGTCACCCGCGCCATCGTCATCACCGGCAACAGTGACGATGTCAACGCCATGAACGCCGTGCGTCTCGGCGCTCTGGATTATTACGCCAAGCCGATTCGCCTGGAAGAACTAAAGGTAATGATCAGCCGGAAAATTACAACTCAAACGACGGGAGGTTATTTAACTTGAACGCATTAAAAACCAAACTGGAGAACCGCCAGGCCACCGCCGCAGTCATCGGGCTCGGCTACGTCGGGCTGCCGTTGGCGATGGAAATCGCCGCGGCGGGATTTCAGGTCATTGGCATCGATCTCGACCACAATAAGATTAACACGCTGAAACAAGGCAAGTCCTACATTCAGGACGTGCCGGAAAAAACCATTGCCGAAACGGTGCGCAGCGGCAAGTTTACGCCGACCTCCGATTTCAGCGCGCTGGCCAACGCCGACACAGTGAGCATTTGCGTACCCACGCCGCTGAGCAAGAGCCGCGATCCCGACATCTCGTTCATCCTTTCGGCCACCGAAGAGATTCGCAAATATCTTCACGCCGGCCAATTGATCGTCTTGGAGAGCACGACGTATCCAGGCACCACCGACGAGCTGATCGTGCCGGAACTCGAGACCACGGGACTGAAAGTCGGCAGCGACTTCTTCGTCGCCTTCTCACCGGAACGGATCGATCCTGGCAACGTCTCCTTCAACACCCACAATACGCCGAAGATCGTCGGCGGTATCACCGCCGACTGCACCGAGATCGCTAGACTGTTTTACTCGGCGTTCATCCAAAAGGTGATCCCGGTGAGCAGCACCAAGTGCGCCGAAATGGTCAAGCTGCTGGAAAACACTTTTCGCAGCGTCAACATCGGCATGGTCAATGAGTTGGCGATGATGTGCGATTTGCTTGGCGTCGACGTTTACGAAGTCATCGATGCCGCGGCGACCAAACCTTTCGGTTTCAGCGCCTTCTATCCGGGTCCGGGACTGGGCGGCCATTGCATTCCCATCGATCCCCATTACTTGGCGTGGAAACTCAAAGCGCTCAACTTTCAGGCCCGCTTCATCGGCCTCGCCGCCGAGATCAACGGCATGATGCCGTCGGTGGTCGCCACCATGGTGGCCGACGGTCTGAACCGCAACTCGAAAAGCATCCGCGGCTCGAAGATCATGATCCTCGGCGTCGCCTACAAGAGAGACGTCAGCGACTGCCGTGAGTCTCCTGCTCTCGACGTCATGCGCTTGCTCAGCGACAAAGGCGCGCTGCTTTCCTATAACGATCCGATGGTGCCAACACTGCGGCTTGGCGGCAGCGTGCTCAACTCCGTCGAGGCATCCGCGGCGGAGATCGCCAAACAAGACTGCGTGATCATCATCACCGATCACACGGTTTACAACGTCGAGCAGATCGTCGAAGCGGCGAAGCTAGTGATCGACACGAGAAATTCGACGAAACATTTGCATGGCTATAAAGATCGCATTATCAAATTGGGCGCCGGCAATAATGTGCCGTCGAGTTCCGCCCATGACGATGAGCATGACGTCATGCCGGCCCGTGCCGTCGCGCGTTGAACGCGATCATTGACATGAATTGATCGGCTCAAGTTGGACAATGCAAAAGGCCGGTTATCGCCATCCCAGGATGCAGCGATAGCCAGCCTTTTTGTTATTGAAGAATTAAAACCGATTGAAAGAATTAACCCGCGGCGTCACTTGCCGTGACAGCGTTTGTACTTCTTACCGCTGCCGCAGGGGCACGAATCGTTGCGGCCAACCTTTTCGTTGTCGCGCTTTTGCGGCGCCGTGGCGGCCGACGCGATGGGATCGCTACCATGGCTGAGTACCACTCGTTGCGGCCGCGGCTGTTCTACTTGAAGTTCGGGCGCGGCGCCCTCTCTGGCGATTTCAACGGTGAATAGCTTTTGTACGACGTCTTCTTGAACCCGCTGGTTCATCTCCTCGAACATGTCGTACCCTTCCTTCTGGTACTCTTGCAGCGGATTTTTTTGGCCGTAACCGCGCAGGCCGATGCCTTCTTTCAAATGATCCATATTGAGCAAGTGGTCTTTCCACAGGGTATCGATGGTCTGGAGCAAAATAATCTTTTCCAGCTGGCGCAGCATCGGCGCGCCGAAGCGCCGCTCCTTGTCGTCGTAGACCGCCACCGCGCGCTCAAGCGCCAGATCCGACAGCCCTTCCGGTCGCATCCCTTCGAGTTCCTCGCTCTTCAAATCCAAGCGCAAATTGAACTGGTGATTGAAACCTTCGCCGAGGCCCGCCAGATCCCAATCGCTCGGATGGCTTTCCTTGTCGGCGTAGCGGGCGACGACTTCTTCGACCAGCTGGGCGGTCATGTCGAACACTTCTTCTTTTAAATTTTCACCTTTGAGAAATTCGCGCCGCTTGCTGTAGATTACTTCGCGCTGCTTGTTGAGCACGTCGTCATATTCGAGCAAATGTTTGCGGATGTCGAAGTTGTGGCCTTCGACTTTCTTCTGGGCGTTTTCAATCGCCCGGGTAACCAAGCCGTGCTCGATGGGCTCGCCGTCCTCCATGCCGAGGCGCGCCATGATGCCTTGAATCCGGTCGGCGCCAAAGATGCGCATCAAATCGTCTTCCAGCGACAGATAAAAGCGCGACGAGCCGGGATCGCCCTGACGGCCTGCGCGGCCGCGCAACTGGTTATCGATGCGCCGGCTTTCGTGCCGCTCGGTGCCGAGAATATGCAGGCCGCCGGCGGCCACGACTTTTTCTTTTTCCTCGGCGCAAACCCGATTGTAGTTGGCCAAGATTTCGTCGAAGCGCTGGCGGTATTCGTCGGGAGCCTTGTCCAGTTGCTCGCGGATATCTTCGACCATGCGCAAATATTCTTGGCGCTTGGTTTCGTAAGTTTGCTGCGCCTGCTGAATCGCTTCTTCGTAGGGCGCGCGCACTTCCTCGCAGCGCAACTCGGCTTCATTGAAAGCCGCATGGGCCGCATCGTATTCGCGCACCATCGCAGCGTGCTCGCCATTGGCGAGCGCCTCGAGAGTGCTGGTGAATTCGAAATCGAGTAAACGCTGTTCATAGGAGCGGCGCTTCTCGTCGAGGACTTCCATCAAACCCTCGCGCTCGCCGCGCTGCTCTTGCCAGCGTTCCAGCGTCGCGCTGAAATCTTCCTTGGCTTCGGCGAACTCCGCGCCATTGCCATTTTGGGAATGGAACAGCGCGGTTTCAAAATCTTCCTTGGCGCGTAGATAGCCCATGGGTAGCGGCCGCAGATTGTGCAAAGCTTCGATTAGTTCGGTGGCGGAGATATCTTCATAGCGTTCCCGCGCCGCGAGAAAAGGCGAGACCGCGCGAAGTTCCCGTTGCAAGTCGGTGGTCCGTTTGAGCGCGTCGCCGCGCTGCCGCTCGAACGCTTCGCCGTCCTTGAGTCGTTTCTTCTCGGCGCGCTGCACCTCTTCGTCGTACTTCTCGCGCAACTCGCGTAGCGCGTCTTCGTAGCGCGCCGCGCCTTGGATCGGCAGCTTGGAGGCGCGGTTGATCCACTCATTCTCCATGTCCGAGCGCGAGAGAAACTCGGGATTGCCGCCGAGTAAAATATCCGTGCCGCGGCCCGCCATATTGGTGGCAATAGTGACCGCGTTAAATCGGCCCGCTTGGGCGATGATGCTCGCCTCAGCCTCGTGATTGACGGCGTTCAAAACGTTGTGCTTGACGTTCTTCTGCTTGAGTAGTCTCGATAGTTTTTCCGATTTGGCGACCGAAGTCGTGCCGACAAGAATCGGCTGGCCCTTCTTCGTTCTCTCTTCTATCTCCTGCACCACCGCCGCGTATTTTTCATTGTCGCTACGATAAACCACATCGGCCAGATCGTCGCGCACCATGCCGGCATTGGTCGGGATCACCGTGACATCCAGTTTGTAGATTTTTTTAAACTCCGGCGCTTCGGTATCGGCGGTGCCGGTCATGCCCGCCAACTTTTTGTACATGCGGAAATAATTTTGAATCGTGATCGTCGCCAGGGTCTGGTTTTCCTCGCGAATATGAACGCGCTCCTTGGCCTCCACCGCTTGATGCAGACCGTCGGACCAACGCCGCCCCGACATCAATCGGCCGGTGAACTCGTCGACGATGATCACCTCGCCTTCTTTGACGACGTAATCGACGTCGCGCTTGAAGATCGCATGGGCCTTAAGCGCCTGCTGCACATGGTGCAGCGTGTCGATCTGACGCGGATCGTAGAGATTGTGCACGCCGAGCAAACGCTCGACTTTGGCGACGCCGCCTTCGGTGAGCGTCACCGAACGGCTCTTCTCGTCGACGGTGTAATCGCCCTTGGCGTCGATGGCGGCGCGGTCTTCCTGGGACGGATCGCCTTGAATCACCGCGCCGCGCTGCAGTTTGGGAATGATCCGGTCGATGTTGTAATACTTGTCCGTCGATTCTTCCGCCGGGCCGGAGATGATCAGCGGCGTGCGCGCTTCGTCGATCAGAATGTTATCGACTTCGTCGACCACCGCGTAATTGAGTTCGCGCTGGACGTATTCTTCCAGCGAGTATTTCATATTGTCGCGCAGGTAATCGAAGCCGAATTCGTTGTTGGTGCCGTAGGTGATATCGGCGAGATAGGCTTCCTGGCGCGTGATCGGCCGCAGATTGAGAAAGCGATAATCCTTGGTCAGATAGGTCGGATCGAAGAGAAAACTGGTCTCATGAACGATCGACGCCGTGCGCAGTCCGAGCTTATGAAAGATCGGCCCCATCCACTGCACGTCGCGCCGGGCGAGATAATCGTTGACCGTGATCAAATGCACGCCGCGGCCGGTAAGCGCGTTCAAATAAAGCGGCAAAGTCGCGACTAAAG
Organism: Deltaproteobacteria bacterium; assembly: GCA_009692615.1. NCBI lineage: Bacteria > Pseudomonadati > Myxococcota > Myxococcia > Deltaproteobacteria bacterium. The sequence goes on from SHYW01000036.1 coordinate 7,929, forward strand.
TTTTTCCCTCGCCGGTTTTCATCTCGGCGATCTTGCCTTCATGGAGCACCGCGCCGCCGATCATCTGCACGTCGAAATGACGCAGTCCGATCGACCGCCGCGAAGCCTCGCGCACCGCCGCGAACGCTTCCGGCAACAGTTCCTGTAGCGCCTGCTCCTCGGCCTCGCGCAGCTGCTTATCCAACTCTTCGCTTTGGGCCTTTTGGGTCTCGCGCTGTTCGGGGTCGGCAATGACCGCTTCGCCGTTGGCCGCTTCTAACTCACCGCGCAACGTCGCCGTCGCTTCGGCGATGCGGTTTTTAAACTCTTCGGTTTTAGCACGCAGCTGGTCGTCGGTGAGACCTTTGAACTCATCTTCCCATTTGTTGATTTCTTCAACATAGGGACGAATCCGCTTAATCTCGCGTTCGTTCTTAGTTCCGATAATGCCTTTGATAAAATCCCACATGCTTTTAATGAAATCCCACGCCCTGTGAAGTATCTCCGGCTTAGGCGGAGACGAAGACGTGATCCAGCGAAGTTTAGATAACGCTAAAATACACGATTTTTGCCGCAACTTAAAGGTGCAGGAAGGGTGAAGTGAGGACTATTTAGCGTTCGATCCGCACCGCCGATTCGACTTTCTCGCCTAAAAAGCGCCGGCCGACTTTGATGAAACGGTCCGGGGCGTCGGTGACGAAGAAGCTATGCGTCCCCTTCCCTGCTTTTCTTACAAGCGTGGCATTCTTCAACGCCGACTCCACCTCTTTAGCGGTCTCCTCGGCGGAGTCGACCAGACGAACCGTGGCGCCCATGAATTTGCGGATCGCCTTCTTGAGCAAAGGATAGTGCGTGCAGCCGAGGATCAATGTATCGATGCCGCTTTGCTTGAAGCTGGCGAGATAGGCTTTCACGGTCATCTCCACCACCGCGTTGTCGGTCCAGCCTTCTTCGACTAGTGGCACGAATAGCGGGCAGGCCCGGCTGTAAACCTCGATTTTCGAATCCGCTGCTTTGAGCGCGTGCGTATAAGCGCCGCTTTGAATCGTCGCTTCGGTGCCAATGACGCCGACTTTTTTATTCTTCGTGCTCTTGAGCGCCCGCCTGACACCGGGCTCGATGACGCCGATGACTGGAATCGATAAACTTTCTTGCAATCGCTTCAGCGCGATCGCCGTCGAGGTGTTGCAAGCGACGACGACGATTTTAACGCCCTTCTCGACGAGGAATTGGCTGTTCTCGAAGGAGTAGCGCAGCACGGTTTCCACCGACTTGGTGCCGTAGGGCGACCGCGCGGTGTCGCCCAAGTAAACGGTATTTTCTTTGGGCAAGGTTTCGATGATCTGATGCAGCACCGTCAAGCCGCCGATGCCGGAATCGAACACGCCGATGGCGCTGTCTTTGTTGCTCATACCCAACTGGACTCGGCGCCCGGCGCCATTTCATTGCCGAGATCTTTTTCGCACGCCGGCGCGAAACCGAAGACCTGTTGCCAAACTTCTTTAGACTCCATGCACAGATAAATTTTCACCGTCGGCGCTGCGCGGCGAATCCAGCCGACCATCTTGCGGTACATCTCGACGCGCAGCGGTTGAAAATAACGCAGCTTGCCGTCGGGGCAAATCACTTGCTCGCCGGTCAACAAGCGCGTGCGCGGAAATCTTTCGCGCATGGCGCGCTTCAACCCCGGCGTATTGCGCAGCACGCCCAAACTCAACCAGGACAGCTTGCGCCAGTCGATGGTCGCGAATAGCTCTTCGAGCATGTTTTTGTAGTCCGCTTCCCAGCCGGGATACTCGATCATCGGATCGAAATGAAATCCCAAGCGGTAGCCCACCTCCTGGCAACGGCGCGCAGCGATGAGCCGCTCTGAGAATGACGCCGTATCGGCTTCGTCCAAATCGATCACCCGCTGCGGATTCATCGACCAGGCAACCACGACACGGCCTTTGGGATCGAGCTTGAGTAAACTATCGACGCAATCGCTCTTGGTCTTCAGTTCGAGCAAGACGTTTGGCTGTTCGGCAAAGTATGGAATCAGCTCGCTGACCATGCCGGTGTACGGTTCCAGCGCCAAGCTGTCGGTGATCTCGCCGGTGCCGACGCGAAAAAACATGCCGCGATGTTTTTTTAAAACTTGATCCGCTTCGTCGATCAGCGCGCCGACGTTGCTGAAAACTTTGAGCTGGGAATTGTCGGCCAAGTATTCTTGTAAATAGCAGTAGCTGCAATCCATCGGGCAGTTGCTGGCGAAGTTGATGACGAAATAATTGCAGCACACTTGGCCGTCGCTGCCAGGACATTTTTTAAAAAACTCGCCTTTGTGTTCGGCGAGGAATAATTTTTTTTTGGCAGCACCGAAGCGATCCGCAGCAACGTTCGAACCGGCGGAAGCGATTTCGTCGACCACCGTAAACGGCACATCGGCCAGCGATTGGCGCAGGTTGCGATAGATCGGACTGCCGAGCGAACTGCGCTCGACGATCACTTCTTCAGGTTGATAGAGTTTCATAGAAACTTGTCGTTACTTCTTTGCCTGCCCTGCCAACAGCGAAAAAATTTCCGCCGGCAGTGTCTTCTCCGCGGCTTGAGATAATTTCTCCGCCAAACGTTTGAACTCGGTAACATTGACCGCGCTAAACTCGACGCGCAGATTGCCGCCTTCCAATCCCGGCGCCACGCTCAAGCGAATTTCCGGCGCCAGTTTTAACTCCTGAATCTTGGCGCGAATCGCATCTTCGGTCTCCGCCAAGCGCGGGTAGCGCAAGCGCCGAATATGCTCTTTGATGCGCTTGAGCCTGTCCGCGCGGCCCAGCCGCGGATCGGTCGCGATATCGTCGACGACTTTCGCGTTCAAGAGCGATTGAATGCTCACGCCATCGCGCAAAGCCACTTCTTCAAGCCAGTCCATCAAATCGCGCAGATGATTCTCGCCGATCTTGAGGGCTAAAGCGAGCCGTTCGAGAGCTTCGCCATCGGCGCTGCCCCAGCCCAGCCAACGCTCAAGCGTCTGCGGGTGAAAGCTCTTGGCCGCCGCGTAGCCGCGTATTGCCGATTCCGCCATCGTGATTAAGCAGGCTCTCCGTTAAAATATTTTCGTAGTCCTGGGCTTCAGCGAGTTTGCCGCGCTTGCGCGCGCCGTCGGCCAAGACCGCCACTTTGCGCCGTAGAACATCCAACGTCGCAATCCGTCGCCCATCGTCGAGTCCCGAACGCAAAAGTTTTTGCAGCGCCAGAACCCGGTAGCGATCCATGCCCCAAATTGAATGCGACAATTGATCGGCGTGGCCGCCGCGCTTGACCACTAGCGGCTCGTCGATCATCGCCACGGGATAATCCCGCGCGATGCGCAGCCACAAGTCATAGTCTTCACAGACCGGAAACGTTTCGTCGAACCCGCCGACCTGCTCAAATAGTTCGCGCGTGAGCAGCACCGCCGACGGGCTCACCAAGCAAAGCTCCAAGCTCGACAAAAAAATATCGCCGGAGGGTTTGCGATGTTTAGCCTTGGGATTGACCCTGACGCCGTTACGAATCCAGATTTCTTCGTTCTGGCAGATTTGCACGCTCGGATTACGCTCCATGAACGCGGTTTGGATCGCCAATTTGTTCGCTAGCCAAAGATCGTCCGAGTCGAGAAATGCCAGATAACGTCCGCGCGCCTGGCGAACAGCCAAATTGCGCGCCGCCGACACACCGCGATTGGCCTGAGTCAACAAAAGCAATCGTGATCCGAAGCGCGCTAACTGCGTCGCAGTATCGTCGGTCGAACCGTCATCGACGACGATTAGCTCATAGTCGGAAAAGCTCTGGGCCAAGACGGATTCGATCGCCGCCCCGACCATTGGCCAACGGTTAAAAGTCGGAATGATAACGCTTACGATTGGCGACACGAGAAAGCTCAAAGCATATCCATATGCAAGTTCCGTCACTCCCGCGACGACGGGAATCCAGGGACGGACGGACATCCTTCGATCGACTCAGGACAGGCTTCGGTCCACCCCTACCGGGAATGACGATTCACCACGTATTAAATAAAAGATTCCACTTTTTTGAAAAACTGCTCGGCCATCATCTTCGCCACGCCGTTAAGCATGCGCTGGCCGACGCTGGCGATCAGCCCGCCGATCTTCGGTTCGGTGCTGTATTTAAGCAGCGTCTGGCCGTTGCTCTCTTCGAGATCGATGGCGACATCGCCCTGCATGAAGCCCGGCCCACCGGAACCTTCACCACTCAAGACATAATGAGCCGGCGCCTGTTTGTCTTTGATCGCGACTTTTCCTTTGTACGTTCCTTTGACCGAAGCGACGCCGACCTTCATCACCGTTTCATATTTGTCCGGCGCTACCTCGTTCATACTTTCGCAGCCCGGCATGCATTGCGCCATGATCTTGGGATCGAGTAAAACCTGCCAAACCCGCTCCCGGCTCGCGTTAAAAGTATAACTGCCTTCGATCTTCAAGAAAATCTGCCTCCCGTTTTGTCGACTCGGAATTGGCGAAAACCATAACGTTCATCCAGTGAAAAAACAACTAGCTAATTTTCACCGCAATTTCGCTTTTGCCATTGAATCCCCACCGGCGCGTAGCTAAACTCCAGCCAACCAATGGTTTCTTCTACTCGTTTAGTCGCGCTGCTCGCCTTCTTATTCGGATTCGTACAATCCCCGTTCGCCCAGAACGGCCAGAGCAACGACGCGCGCGAACTTTTCGCCAAAGCTTATCAACTTTACGCCAATGGCAAACCGGCCCGGGCTAAAGAGCTACTGCAAAAAACCGTCGAGACAAGCTATCGCCTCGCCGACTACAGTCTCTACTATTTGGCGCGCATCGCCGTCGACGAAAAAAACGCCGCCCAAGCGCGCGAATATTTAACCCAGCTGCGCCAGCGTTTTCCGCATAGCATTTGGCACCACCCGGCAACGCTGCTACGGGCGAAAAGCGACATCGCGGAAAAAAATTTCGCCGCCGCCACGGAAACACTGCGCCAACTGCGCGCCAACAAGTCGGTGTCCCGCGACATTATTGACGAAGCGCACTTTCTCCAAGGACAAATTCACGAAGCCCAAGGAGACTTCGACCGCGCCTTCGCGCGCTACCGGGAACTTCGAAACAGCTCGCCGGGCTCGCGCTGGGCGACGGCGGCGCGCAAAGAGCAGACGCGGCTGCGCGGGCAATTCGCCGAGCGCTTCGCGCTCAATACGGTCGAAGCCCAAGCCGATGAAGCCGATCGGCTGGCGCGCGAGCGGCAAACTCACGACGCCCAAGAGTTTTATAAAAAAATTCTCGACCGCGTCAGCGATCCCAACGAGCGCTTAAGTTATCTCGTCAAGCTGGCCGCGCTCCATCTTTCCAGCGGCGGCAGAAACGAAGCGCTGCCAACCTTGGAACAGATCGCCAGGGATTATCCCGACCACGCCGAAGCGCCCAAAGCGCTCTATCAGATCGGCCAGATTTACTGGAACCGCCACGACAACGCGCGCGCCTTCGACTATTTTCACAGTCTCTTGGAAAAATATCCGGCCAGCGGCTTCGTCGACCGGGCGCAGTACGCCAGCGCCGACATCCATGAATACTTCGGCCGCAATGACGACGCGGTGAAACTTTACCGCAACGTGCTCAAGCAGTTTCCCCATAGCCAAGTGCGCGACGACGCTACCTGGCGGCTCGCCTGGCTTTACTACCGAAGCGGCGAACTACCAATGGCCCAAGAAACTTTTCGCGCTTTGATGGCGCAATCGCGCAACGGCCCCTTCTTCACCGCATCCATATACTGGCAAGCGCGCATCGCCGAGAAACTGAACGATGGCGAATCGGCCAAACAGCTGCTGCTGCGCATCGTCAACGGCGGTGAAGAGTCCTACTATCAAGCGCTGTCACTGCGCGGCCTGGAACGACTCGGCACGCCCATGGCGGAAAGCAAGATAGCCCGGCCGCAGAGCAACAAAGAACCCGACCCGAGCCTCGATGCCGAAGCGAGCTTTCATCTGAGCCGCGCGCGCGAACTCGGCGAGCTGTCGTTGCATAACCTGGCGCTGGCCGAGTTGGACGCCATCAGCCGGCGCGCCAACGCTAAGAATCGCTGGCAGCCGTTGCTCATGCGCGAATATTTTCTCAACCAAGCCTACGGCCGCAGCCTATCGCTGGCGAGCCAGCTGCCGGTGATCCAAGGCGAACGCAATTACTATCGCTATCCCCTCGCCTATTGGGATTCGGTGCGGGGCAAAACTCAAGAGCGCGGCGTCGATCCCTACTTAGTTTTGGCATTGATCCGTCAGGAGAGTTTGTTCAACACCCGCGCCCGCTCGCCGGCCGCGGCCTTTGGTTTGATGCAGCTGATTCTGCCGACCGCGAGCCGAGTCGCCCAGCAAATCGGCCTGCCGGCGCCGAGTCCGGAAAAACTCTTCGATCCGGAGCTGAATCTCACGCTGGGCACCCAGTATTTGAAAGATCTGCTCGATCGCTACGGCAACAACTGGTTCAAAGCGATCGCCGCTTACAACGCCGGCGAAACCGCGGTGGACCGCTGGGAAAAAGAAATCGTCACCGATGACATCGAAGAATTCGTCGAACGCATTCCCTATGTCGAAACCCGCGGCTACGTAAAACTAGTCCTGCGCAATCACCGCATTTACAAACGGCTCTACGAACCGACCCAATGAAAAAAAACCATTTACCTATCATCGGCATCAGCGCCGACTTCGCCGAAGGCGATCGCAAAACTAAACTTGAACCGACGCTGTTCTTAGCCCAACGCTACTACCGCGCCGTCGAACAAGCCGGCGCTTTGCCAATCATCCTGCCGCAACTAAGTTCGGCCACGATGATCCGCCAAGCGCTGGATCGACTCGACGGCCTGATCGTCAGCGGCGGCGGCTTTGACATTCACCCGAGCTACTACGGCGAAAAGCCACTCAAGCAACTCGGCATGATTAAAACCGAGCGCACCGAGTTCGAATTGACGATTGCCGCCGCGGCGCTCAAACAAGACTTGCCGCTGCTCGGCATCTGCGGCGGCGAACAAGCGTTGAACGTCGTGCTCGGCGGCTCGCTCTACCAAGACATCGGAGCGCAAGTAGCGAATGCCATGAATCATGAGCAAAGCGAGAAAAAATCCTACGGCGGTCACTCGGTAACAATCGCCAGCGGCACGCGGCTCAGTGCCATCGTTCAGCACCGACGCATCGAGGTCAACACTACCCATCATCAAGCGGTCAAACGTCTCGGCAAAGGCCTGATCGCCAACGCTGTGGCTGACGACGGCATCGTCGAAGCGATCGAAAGCACCCGCCACCGTTTCGCCATCGGCGTGCAATGGCATCCCGAAGTTCTCGCGCCAAGGCGAATCGATCAACGACGCATCTTCGCCGCTTTCGTCACGGCTGCCAAACGAACGGTTTGATTTACCACGAAGGCACGAAGGGCACGAAGATTTCGAGAATTACATTCCTAACTTCGTGATCTTTGCGCCTTCGTGGTGAAAATAATTTTCCAACCAAGCATCTGCGATTGAAATTTCCCGCCCACTGGGGCAAAAGCAATCTGGATCAGGAGGCAATCAACATGGTTAACAAAACCGGCGGCGATGTATTCGATCCACAACAATCCGAAAGCTTGCTTTATCCCGCCAAGGGCTTGCCGGGCGGCGGACAGCTGGAAGTACGCATGGAAGTGTCGGCGGATCATCCCGATCCCGACGTCCGCGGCGTGGCGCGCAGGGTCAAGTTTTTCAATCTCGAAAGCTGGCACAAAGAGTGGACCGAAGTGGCGCAGAAAAACCAAGAGCTGGCGGCCGGCTTCGAGCAGGACAATCGCAAACAGACCGCCCATGAATTTTACCTGCGCGCCGCCGACTTCTACCGCCGCGCCGTAGTGTACATGGCTGAAACCGATCCGCGCATGTTACCGACCTACAAAAAATTAGAAGAAAACTTCACCAAAGCTTGGAGCCAAGTCACACCGCCGTTTGAACAAGTGGAAATCCCCTACGAAGGCCACAAACTCCCAGCGCTGTTCTGGCCCGGGCGCGGCAAAGCCGGCAGCAAATTGCCAGTTGCTTACAATTACGGCGGCGCCGACGGCATCCTGCTGCGCGGCGAAGATGGCGGCGCGGGACAATACACGCGGCGCGGCATGCACTTCATCGACGTCGACGGCCCCGGCCACGGCGGCACGCTGCGCCATCACAAACTCTACGCGCCGCCCGACTCCGATCGCGTCGCCAAGGCGGTGATCGATTATCTGATCTCCCGCATCGATGTCGATGCCAGTAGAATCGGCCTGCACGGCTCGAGCATGGGCGGCTACTCCGGCCCGCGCGCTGCCACGGTGGAGAAAAGAATCAAAGCCGTCGCGGTGTGGAGCGGCGCGTACAATCTGGTCGATGACATCTTCGACTATTATCCGCCGATCCAAGACCGCTTGCGCTGGCTCATGGGTGCCAAAGATCTCAATGCGGCACGGGAACGAATGAAAGAGTTCAGCCTCATCGGTCGCGCCGACAAGATCGAATGCCCGCTGCTGGTCGGCTACAGCATCGACGACCGCGTCATGGACCCGCGCGGCGCGCTCAATCTCTACAACAACGCCGTCAACTCCCCCGACCGCACCATGCTCGACGGCGTCGGCCACGGGCAGAAAAAATTCGAGCGTCGGACCTACATCGCTGATTGGTTTATGAAGCAATTGCAGGCAGGATGAGACGATGAAAATAGGCAGCAGGCAGCATGCAATAGGCGGAGGTAATCATGGCCATCGCACAATCCCTCGATCATTTTGTCGTTCCGGTCGACGATTTGATCGTCGCCGAGGAGTTCTACGTAAAGGTTTTTGACGGCGATATCACCAAGCGCAACGGTTTGAACGTGCGCCAGCGCAAACGCGGCGCGGTGCCGCATACTTTTATTCAAATCGGCGGCAAGCGCATGGGCGTGTACTTGCAAAGCGATCTTAGGCCGGTGCCAAGCGGCCCACGCGGGTTGCCGACCTACTCGTTCACGACCACCGATCGCGGCCTCGAAGAAGCCGCCTCGGCGTTACGAGAGATCGGCACGCCCTTCGAAGGACCGGTGCGCGACGCCAACGACTTCGCCAAGCTGTCGCTCTATTTTGCCGATCCCGCCGGCAATCATTATTCGGTTTACACGCCGAAAAATTCCCACGCCGTCGTCAATCCCACTTCCGGGCGAATGATCGCCGTCGGCTACATCGAACTGGAAGCGCCCGACGTCGACGCGTCGGTAAAATTCTACCAAGACGTGCTCGGCTTCGAGCTGCAAAGCCGCAATGAGAGACCCAAACAGGCGACCTTGAAAATGGCCAGCGGCCAGACTTTTATTTTGACCGAAGCACCGTTTGCTTCCAAAGGTCTGGTGATGAGCCGCAAAGTGCCGGGGCCGCACATTGCGTTCTACATTCCCACGGCGAACTGGTCGGCGGCCATCGCGCTTTTGGATCAGCTTGGAATTGAGAACGGCGACCGTGGCGCCGCCAAAGAACCCAGCGCCGACCGCGGCGGCACGTATATGGACGATCCGGCCGGTTACGTAATTCAATACATCACCGACGGCATGGAGTAGCGCGAATAAATGAACGACCAACAAAAACGCGCGCGGCTGCGCGAACTGCTGAGCGACGCAAGCGGCGCCATTGCGCCCGGCGTCACCGATGCGCTGTTCGCGCGGCTGGTGCAAGATTGCGGTTATTCCGCGGCGCATCTTTCCGGTAACGCCATTCACAAAAATTTTTGCTTGCCCGATCGCAATCTTCTGACGACGACGCAAATCGCCCAACGCATCGGCCAAATCTCCGAGGCGACCGACATCCCGCTGATCGTCGACGGCGGCTCGATCTGCGCCGAAACCGTCGCTCTGACCAGAGCGGTGAAGTTGTACGAACGCGCCGGCGCGGCGGCGATCCGCTTCGAAGACGCGCTGGTAAATGAATACGGCGCCGCTGCCGAAGATCTCGCCATCGCGCCGACATCCGTAGTCGTCGAGCGCATCAAAGCCGCCGTCGAAGCCCGTCGCGATCCCACGTTGGTTCTCATCGCCCGCTGCGATTCGCGCCCCAAGGAATCGTTGAACCAAGTGCGCGATCGTCTCGCCGCCTACGCCGAAGCCGGCGCCGATGCCGTCGGCGTGCAGCTCACCGGTGTCGAAGACTTCCGCCATATCGGCGCCAGCGCGCCGGCGCCGTTAGTCACGCTGTGGCCCAAGACGCAGATGAGCGCATTGGAGTTTTTTCACTTAGGATTTCGCATCGCGCTGATCCCGTCGAGCCTGCCTCTAGCCGCTGTCATCGGCGCAAGAGAAATGCTGCTCGCATTGAAACAAACCGGCAACGACCGCGAATACTTCGCCAGACAAAAAGAATTCTCCGCCGCCGAAGGCTGGTACAAGAAACTCGGCAGCGGCCGGAAATAAAACTGAATTGGAGCGACCATGCTAAAAGAACTCGCCCTCGCCAACGCCTACCGAGTCACGCCCACCGGACTCTACCTGATCTCCACCGCCTACCAAGGCAAACGCAACGTCCAGTTCGCCTTTCGCGCGCTCGGCATCAGCGACGACCCGCCGCTGCTGGTGATCGGCATTCAGGATAAAAATTTCAGCCGCGAAGTGATTCAAAAGAGCGGCGAGTTTGTCGTCAACGTCTGCTCGCAAAATCAATTGCACGCCGTCGACAAGAGCCGCGACATGTCCGGACGCAACGTCGAAGATAAATTCGTCGCCCTCGGCCTAGACACTTTGCCGGCGAAGATCGTCCAAGCGCCATTAGTCATAGGCTGCCACGCCAACGTCGAATGCAAGTTGGTCAACACGATGGAAGTCGAAGGTCTATACTTATTCGTCGGTCAAGCCGTCGCCGCCCATGGCGACGATCAAGTGCCGCCGATCGCGCGCTTGATGGGCAAGTCTTGGCGCCTCGACGGACCTATTTGATCGAACGCATCACGTAGGAGGAGCGCCATGCTAAGCCGCTTACTGACTTCCTTACTTTGCCAAGGGCACAGTGTTCGACCGGTTCGAGCACACAAATTCGAAGATATTTTCTCGCAAAGGCGCAAAGACGCAAAGGTAAGAAAAAAAATATTCCGAACTTTGCGTCTTTGCGCCTTTGCGGGAGATATTCCGAACGTATTTCTCGCAGTCATACTGCTACTCGGCGCAGCCGCGACAAATCTTCAAGCCGCCACACCGGAAGAAACTCTCGCCAAAATCAATCAGCTACCGCCGGCCGAACGCCAAGCGACATTGGTGCGCGAAGCCAAGAACGAACGCATTGTCGTCTGGTACGCGCCGATGAACCGCGAAGATCTGCGCCAGTTCACGAACGGGTTCGAAGCCGAATATCCATTTCTCAAAGTCGAAGTCTTAACCGGCGGTCCGCAAAGCTTGATCAACCGCATCATGACCGAGCAGCGCGCCGCCAAGTACAACTACGACACCATGAACGTGCGCAGCTCGGCGCTCTACACGTTGAAGAAGGCCGGCGCCATGATGCGTTACGACACGCCCAACCGGCGCGCGTTGCGCGCTGGCTTCACCGACAAAGACGGATATTTTAACGGCATGTGGGCTTCACTCTTGGTTTATCTTTACAACGCCAAACAGGTGACCCGCGCACAAGCGCCGAAGTCCATCGACGATCTGTTGCAGCCGCGCTGGAAAGGCAAGCTCGGCATGGACAAAGACGCCGACGACTGGCTCGCCGCGATCATGGACTACTACGGCGACGAACGCGGCAAACAAATCGCGCGAGGTCTCGGCGCGCAGCAATTGAACATCCGCAAAGGCCGCAGTTTAGTTTCTCAACTGGTCGCCGCCGGCGAATTCCCCGTGCAGATCGACGCGCACCATCACGAGGCGGTGGCATTAAAAAAAGCCGGCGCGCCGATCGATTATGTTTTCCCAGAACCGTTCGTGCCGGTCAAAGCGGTTTCAGCCTTCGTGTTGGCGTCGCGCCCGCCGCACCCGCACGCGGCAGCTTTGCTGGTCGACTTCATGCTGTCGAGAAAAGGCCAAGAAATCGCCTACCGCCAAACCCGCTGGCCCGCCCACAAAGACCTCGCCACCGGCGCCACAGACGAAGTCGGCAACCGCAAAACCGTGGTGCCGGACGGCGACAAATGGGGCGCGCGGTTTGAAGAGTTGGTGCAGTTGACGGGGTTGTTGGAGCGGTAGAGGCTCGCAGGAAAATGCGTATCCGTAGTGCTGAGAATTTCAGCAATCGTGGGGTGAGACTCCTCGCCTTATTAATTATAGTCCTTCTGGCAACACAGTCTTCAGCCGGCGAGACACCAACTTATCTATCGCCGGATCGAACGTTGACCGCTTTAGTAATTCCGGTCGGCAATTCCAAAATCGACCAGAGAGAAAATCGTGTTGAGATTCAAACTTCTAGAGGCACAACTATACTTAAGCAAAAATTTCAGTTCGGAGGACGGCGAACACAATTTTTTTGTGTCTCATGCGGCTTGGACCCCGAATTCCCAATTTTTTGTCTTTTCGATTTATAGTTCTGGCGGGCATCAACCGTGGCATTGGCCGACTTATTTTTTCTGCCAATGCGATCGTCAGCTAAGACTCCTTGATGACTATTTGGGGCCGCTCACAAAGCCGAATTTTGAGTTAAGCGCTCCTGATATCATTCATACGACCAAGCTAAAAGCTTATGACAACCTGGTTTCTGTTGCAGCAGAAGCGAAACTCAGTACTTTAATTAAGCAACAATCCAAGCGCTGACCCCTGACATTGGACTGCAAGTGGCGCGGACAACTTGCCCAACACTGTTCACGTCTTATTCACGCGTCAACTCACGGCCGCCACCCACTCGCCTTCAATTGCTCCCGCGCTTTGCGTAAAAAACTGAAGTCGAAAAAATCCACGGTGCGAATTTCTTTTTTCGCGCCGGCTGAGCGTTGGGCGTCTTCGACGACGGCTTGCAAAACTTTTTCTTCGACGGTGCCGTCCCTCGTCATTACTTTCACGCTGGCGTCGTAGATCGCGCTGATCGCATCGCGGTCTTTCGATTTGAGAAATTGCATCATGTAGTTGATCGATGCTTCGCGGCGGCTGGTGAAAAATAGATAACCTTTGAACGCGGCGGTCATGAAGCGCGCAACCTTGTCGGGCGACTGTTTGATTCGCTCTAAGGAGGTGACGATACCGCCGCTGAAATATTCGCTGACATAATCTCCAGCTGTTGCGCCGGTCCAAGCCGTATGTGGCGGACGTTTAAGAACGGGTATTTGTCCTTGATCACTTTGTTCAGCTCATTGAAAGCGCCGACGGTGATCGTGGAATAGAGCACGACTTCGCCTTCCTTGCGCGCCTGGTCCAGACTCGGCGCTTGCGCGTTCGTGACAGCGGGGAGAAGTAGTAAAGCCAGAAACATCCCCATTAGTGGTGATTTCATAAAACAACTCCTTTTTGTGTTTTACTTCTACTAAAATTCTCACGCATTTGAATGCAAGAAAAGAGAAAAAGCCCTTTTCTTGTTTTAAAATTTTGTCTCATGCGAAGAAAAATGCCTTGGCTATCTTCCCCTGAACGATCCTCATTCGCTTGTCAGATTAACAAGGTTATGTGGCTCATAACAATCATTTCAAATTTTACAACGGTGGCCGAGCATTGATAATCGCAGTCTATGGCGCGGCGTCCAATGGTGTTTGTAGCGTGTCCTCCTCCGTCCGCAGTGGATGCCTGGCGGCTCTGGTTCGGTGGGCGCTGTTGCACTCTCGTTATGATACAGATGGGGGAGAAGTAACCGTTTGTATCTTGAGCAATTTGACTGATGCCAGTAAAAAATGCATTAATTTTAGTTTTAGAAAATTGAATGAAGACTTCGCTTATTTGTTGTCGCCCGTTGGTTTTCATTTTGAAGATCAATCAATGGAAATGGTTAATGGCCCCAATGCCATCTAGGTTTACGATGTTTTTAATTCTCGTCGGTGTTTTATGGCTTACGCAAATTGCCGAAGCGGCCGACTCCAAGGTCAGGGTGGCCATACCGAGTGAAAGCATGGCCCAAATCGCATTTTATGTGGGTATGGAGAAAGGTTATTACAAACAAGAGGGCCTCGACGTCGAGCTCATCTTGATGAGAGCCCCGGTTGCCAACCTTTCTTTGATCAGCGGGGATGTCAATTTTTCGACAGTCCCGGCGGCAGCTCTCAACGCGGCTTTGCGTGGCGCTCCACTCCGCGTGATTTACAGTACTTTTTACCGTCCTATGCATTGGCTGTACTCCAAGCCGCAAATTCGTAACGTCAAGGATCTCAAGGATAAGCGAATCGGCATCGATGGTCGTGGCGGAGCCATGGAGATGCTGATGCGAGAGATACTGGAGAAGAACGGAATTAAGAACGAGAAAAACACGCCGCTGCTTGCGCTAGGGGTTCAGTCCAACCGATTTACTGCTCTTGAAAGTGGTGTCGTGGATGCGACGATTCTAACTTTTCCTTTGAGCTTTACCGCTGAGGCCGCCGGATTTCATCAGCTCGCATCGTTCCTCGAACAGGACGATATGGTGCAACTTGCGGGTACACTCGTGTTGCGCGAACCAGTGTCCGATCCGTCCTTGGTGGAAAAATTTCTTAGGGGAACCATGAAAGGGTTTCTTTTTGCTCGCGCCAATCGTACCGAGACGGCAGCGATTCTCGGACAGCGGATAAAGATCACAAATGACCTTGCACTCCGGATTTACGATTTGGCTAGGCCGGGTATGAGTATGGACGGCACGGTGAGAGACGATTTACAGAAAAAGGTGCTCGAACAGACCGTCGAGCTGGTAGGCTTGAAACAATCCCCGCCGATACAAAAGTTTTTTGATTTTTCCATGGTAAAAAAGGTGCGGGCTGAACTTGAAACTACAAAATGGACACCAGGAAAGTGATCTAGTTTTTCCAACAAGAGATTAAAAAGTTCAGGTAAATAAAAAATAGGAGGCGTCATGCTTAAGGCTTCTGACAATGCGATTTTCGCTCAGGTCGGGCCGGATACCCCCGGCGGTCAATGGCTTCGCCGATACTGGCACCCAATCGCAATCTCCGATCAATGGAGCGGCATCAAAACACTGTGGAACTGCGACGAACAGTTCCAATTTAAAGGCCGGTTCGGAACGGTCGCTGAGTTCGGCGAACGAGCCGGCACATTCAAGGGAACTCCGACCGCGGTGAGGATTTTGGGTGAAGACCTGGTTCTCTTCCGCGATGGTAGTGGCAGGCTCGGGTTGCTCGGACTGCATTGCCCGCATCGCGGTACATCACTTGAATTAGGCAGAATCCGGCAAGACGGAATCGAGTGTTGCTACCACGGGTGGAAGTTTGACGTTAATGGCAATTGCCTTGCCCAGCCTGCGGAGCCAACCGAGAGCACGCTAAAAAGCAAAGTTCACCACAAAGCCTACCAAGTCAAAGAATTGGGGGGATTAATCTGGGCCTATCTCGGTCCCGACGAAGCGCCGGTCCTGCCGAAAGTCGACGTGGTCGCCCGAGAGGATGGCATTCGTGCCGTGGAAAATTACGGGCTTTGGCCGGCGAATTATTTCCAGCTCATTGAAAATGCTCCGGACGCAACGCACACGGGCATTTTACACGCCGGGAAGGGTGGCGAACGGAGCGATATCTGGGGACACGAGATCCCACAAGCAAGCTGGGAAGAAAATGAATACGGACTAAAGACAACTTCCAAGCGATCCAATCTCACTCGCTACGCGCAATTTATTTTGCCTACCGCTTACCGTTTGGCGCAGCCGTGGCCGGGTGGAAACATTAAATGGCCACGCGCCTCGGCAATTTGGAAAACTCCGGTGGACGATACCCACACGTTAATGCTCAGCGTGGTATTCACACCCTTCAAGGACGGCAAAGCGCCTGACTTGCCGCCAGGTTTTACCTTTGACATTACAGACGCGCTGCGTGTGCATAGGTTGCAGGACTATCAAGCCATCATCAGTCAAGGCGAAGTTGCCGATCGGACCGCTGAAGTCCTCGGAACATCGGACGGCGGGATTATATTACTGCGAAAGATAATTATGGACGGCATCAGAGCCGTGCAAGATGGCCGAGATCCGAAAGGTGTGTGGCACGATCCTGCAATGGACCGGCTTCTCGAATTCGGTGCCGCCGTAACCGATAGCCAGATGACAAAGGTGGCCTGAGTCGACAAAAGGCAGTAGCGAGCGATTCGAACGAAACCGAACTAGGATTTTTTTAAATTCCTAGTTCGTCACGGGTCGGGAGCGTATTTCCACGAGTCGGGTTTGCGTCCTGCCTATGTGCCATCGCTTATGGAATCGACTCGATGAGGGACGAGATCTGCTTCAGTTGGCCGTAATGCTTCTGGAGTTACGGTCCAAACAGATCGGAATACCCACACCGATCCGTTGGGTCTCCCTTACGAAGCTCACCGTTGGTAGAGTTTTTAGGTAGGGATGTCTTGGAGAAATTGGTGGATGTCTAGCGACTGTCCTAGGCCACGAGCTGAAGCCAATTCATAGGCCTTCCCCGCTATTGACGCGATCTGAAGCCCCTTGATGTCAGCGCTCGACCATCCAGCCGGGGAATTACCCGCTGACAGCTCTAAAAGAAGTGAAATGTCGTCGTTTGACTCCCTGCCCAGCGGACTCTCCGTATCCCAGTTTATGCAGGGAACCCAACGAGCATTACGCATTACCACCGCACTTTGCCTGCCGGTGGGGATACGTTGTCGTTCATCGGGTTGACCGGCTATATAGGCCATGGGCGAAAGGGGACGCTGTTGACTAAATGGACAAACTCCAGGAATGGGAGACCGTCGTCGAGCTAGTCCAGCTAGTCAACAGCGTCGCTGCTCTCTGGTCCGACAAATGGGCGCAAGGTTTGAAGAGCTGGTGCAGTTGACTGCGCTTTTGGAACGTTAGTCCGTAGCCTGGATACAGCGAGGCGATATCCTGGATTCTTCGATGGCGCCGGATTGTTTGGTCTTCATCTCTCGCCTGTGAACTCTTATTTGAATTTGTCGACCGTCCATTACCGTGGTAATGTGCCTTTTATGGCACTCGCGCAATCCAAAGTCACCGCACAAGGCCAAATTTCCGTTCCTGCTCAAGTGAGACGGAAACTTGGCATCGGCCCAGGCTCCGTTTTGGAATGGGGTGAAGAAGGCGATATGGTCGTAGTCCGCAAAGCTGGACGGTATTCGTCAAAGAACATCCATCAAGCGCTCTTTCCGAAGCAACCGCCCAAAGCAAAAAAAGTCAAAGAATTTGACGAAGGCATCCAGCGCTTCATGAAAGCAAAGCATGCGCGCCGTTGACAACAACGTCCTCGTACGACTCTTGACCCGCGACGATGCCAAGCAGGTCGCCGCGGCCGAGGACTTCGTCAGCAAAAGCGCTTGGGTATCACACTTAGTGCTAATCGAAACCACTTGGGTTCTTAAGGCTGTCTACAATCTCGGCCATCGCGACATTGCAACGGCCATCGAAATGCTCCTGCATCACAGAGACCTTACGATTCAAGATCCCGACGCCGTCACCGCCGCGCTAGAGAATTATCGTCGCCGTCCCGTCCTGGGATTTAGCGATTGCTTGATCCTTGAGGTAGCCAGAAAAACCGGCCACCTTCCTCTAGGAACCTTCGACCGGAAGCTCGGCAAACTCGATGGAGCTGAGACACTGTAAGCGGAAGACGAAATTCCCATTCATCGTGAGCAATATCGGCGCCACCGACGAAGTCGGCAACCGCAAAACGCCGGTGCCGGACGGCGACAAATGGAGCGCGAGGTTTGAAGAGTTGGTGCAGTTGACGGGGTTGTTGGAAAAGTGATGCAAGAAAAGCGCGTGGCCTGAATGCAGTAAAGCAAAATCCAGGGTTCTTCTCTTCAGTTAAGATGCTACCAAAGTAACTTCCTGAAGAACCACGGGTAGACTCGAAATTTGGGAGCTTCAAGAACCATCCTATGAACTTCAGACACTCTTCCCTCTCTGTAGCTTTTACAATCTGGGGCATGCTGCAAGGCAACCTCTTCGCTGATGAGCCGACTTACACAAAAACAGCCTCGCTCCCGCCTCTGCGAATTACCTATCAGGAACTCCAAACAGTTCTCGACAAATGTGCCAAGTTGATGTTGAGCGCGAACAGCGCATCGACACCAGGCCCGTACTCCGCAACACTACGCCTGAAGTTTGGAGACGCCGAGATAAAGATCCCCGGTCACCAATTGGAAAATTCTGGGGTAAAATTACCGAAACTCGCAACCGAGATCTCGTACACCGCATCCGCGGTAATCCGCAACACCGCTCCTGTAGCGACCGTTTCGATATTGTTTTACGACTGGGATCGGAGGCTTACCGTTGAGGGGCAATCTCCTGAGCAGGTTGATGCGCTTTTTGCCTCGGTAAAGAGCGATCTTCTTGCAATTTCATCTCCGATGGGGGGATCAATGTTCCGAGGGATTGTGGGATTCATCATCTTTACTATCTGTTTTCTCGTAGCGTGGTACGGGTTCTTCACCTGGCTGGTTACTAGACAGCCACGACTAATCATTCCTGTACTACTGGCTTGCCTGGGGATCGCGATGCTTTTTGTCCTTCCCTTCGATCAGTTTCTGGCAGGGTTTTCCGTATCTCACTTCGACCCATCCTTCGCTAGTCGCTACGGATCGGAGCTTTCACTGCTGGGAGTTCTCTTGACCGTCGCGGGAATACCGCTATCCTACTTTCTCCCTAACCGACTTTCAGCGCCCGCAACCAGTCCAATGGCTGCAGCTGTGCCGCGTACCGAATCCTTAAGGCGGACGCGTCGGAAACAGCACGCCCCTGAAGACAAAGATTAAATGATCAAATACAGAAACTCAAATCCAATATCTAACGGGCGATATTACGGTAACTTGAACAACCTTAACGCCTTCCTCACGGCCGCCACCCACTCGCCTTCAATTGCTCCCTCGCCTTGCGTAAAAAACTAAAATCGAAATAGTCCACAGTGCGAATTTCCTTTTTCACGCCGGCTGAGCGTTGGGCGTCTTCGATGACCGCTTGCAAAACTTTTTCTTCAACGGTGCCGTCCCTCGTCATCACTTTCACGCTGGCGTCGTAGATCGCGCTGATCGCATCACGGTCTTTCGATTTGAGAAACTGCATCATGTAGTTGATCGATGGTTCACGGCGCGTGGTGAAGAACAGATAGCCTTTGAGTGCCGCGGTTATGAAGCGGGCGATTTTCTCCGGCGCTTGCTTGATGCGGTCCACTGACGTGACAATCCCGCCGCTAAAATATTCGGTGACATAATCTCCAGCGGCTGCGAGTTTGGTGAAGCCTTCCTTCTGCGCGCGATAACTATTGGCCGCGTCCAGGAGCGTCGCCTGGATCACTTTGCCCTTGAGCGAGATGAAGCGCATGTCGTTGCCGCCCATCACCATGAGGTTCACGTCTTTCGCCGGGTCCAAATTGTTTTTGCGCAGTATCTCCCGCGTCACCACCGCGACGGTGCCGCCGATGGAAAGAATGCCGATGGCGGCGCCTTTCAGTTGCACGAAGGACTTAATCTGCGGTTGGGTGATGAAATCCCAATCCGGCTTCTCGTCGGCGACCATGAGAATCTTGAGCGGAATGCCGCGCACTGCGGCGCCGAGGCCGCTAAATCCTTGAGTGAAAAAATCTATTTCACCGACGGACGTGATCTTGGCTGCCAGCTCGCCGCGGATGTTAAGGATCTCGACGTTAAGCCCTTCGTTTTTGAAGTAGCCCTCTTTCTGCGCGACGAGGAGATAAAGCACCGAAGGCGAAGTCAGCGACGCGCTCGCAACGCGCACGTTGTCTGCGGCGTGAGTCGAACCTGGAACAAAGACTAAGAGATTGGCCGCAAAGAACGCAAAGGACACAAAAAAGCTTTTTGCGGCCTTCGAGATGTGTAGGATGCTACGTACCATGGCGATTTCCACCAATACTCCAGAGCTGCACAATCCGACAAGACCTTTGTCGGCTGGTCGAATTCCTGCTAAACATGGCTCGTTTGCAGCGCTGAACAACGGAAGGGAATTAACAAAGATGATTTCAACGAAGCTCGTCGCGACTTTTTTATTTGCGTACTTTGCGTTCTTTGCGGCCAATCCTCTTCACGCCGCCGCGGCGCCGACGACGATTCGTGTCGGCTATCCGCAGTTGAACGGCGCGGTGATTCCACTCTGGACGATTCAAGCCGGCAAGCTCGATCAGCCTTACGGCGTCGACTTAAATTCGATTTACATTCCGGGCGGCGCGCGGCTCACCCAGACCGCGGTTTCCGGCGACATCGATATCGCGCTCACCGGCGGCGCGGTGATCAACGCGATCTTGAGCGGAGCGGAATTGGTTTGTGTCGCGCTGCAAGTTCCCACCTATGCCTTTTCGCTCTACGGCAGGACGGAATTCAAAGAGGTAGCGGATCTGCGCGGCAAAACCCTCGGCGTTATCACCAAGGGCGCCGCCTCCGACCACGCTTCCATCGCGCTCTTGAAGCAATACAAGATGACCCAGAAAGACATGAAAGTTTTGTACTTCTCGCGTCAAGGCGATGCGCTGGCCGCCCTCGACAAGGGCATCGTCAACGCCGCGGTGCTGTCGGCGCCGACCACGCTGATGGCGCGGCGCTTGGGCTACAAACAAATCGTCAACATCGGCGCGCTCAAGTTGCCCTATACTTTCATCGGCGCCGCCGTCCACCGTTCGCTGACCAAACAGAATCCGGAGTTGATCAAGTCATTTCTAAAGGCATTCATGGCGGGATTGAAAGTCTCCAAAGAACAGCCCGCCTTCGCCAAACAAGCGAGCGCGCGCCACTTCGGCAGCACCGACGCGGAAATCGCTGAAGAAGCCTACAACAGCTTCGTGCCGCTGTTCCCCCAGGTGCCCTACGTCACCGAAGAATCGGTGCGCGGAACGCTCGCCGCGACCAATCATCCAAAAGCGGCGACCGCGAACCCGAAAGATTTTTTCGACAATCGTTTCCTGCAGGAGTTGGAGAGCAGCGGCTTCGTCAAAGAGCTGTACGCCAGCCGGTAAACTCAGCTTTCGTTTCCCCTCTTTGAAAAAGAGGGGCGAGGGGAGATTTTCTTGGCTCATTGGATTGCAGCCTGCTACAAGAACGTCCCAACAACCAAATCTCCCTCGATCCCCCTTTTCCAAAGGGGGAAGTTCAAAACTATCAGACTGGTTGCGGTTTCAGGATAAGAAAGATTTTCGCCGGCTAAGGGGCGGTCTTTTGATTGGGTCGTTCTGGCACTGCCGGTTTGGATGGATCGAATCGGCGCATGGCGGCGCCCAAGCTTGAACGCATGCGATCGATGGAGCGCGCCAACTCACCGATTTCATCCTCGCGTTTGAGATCGAGGATCGCAGCAAAGTCGCCGCGGCTGATTTTCTCCGCCGGCTCGATCAAATCGCGCAACGGTCGGCACAAGCCGCGCAAGCGCAGGACGAAGAGAACCGTGATCCCGAGCAGCGCAACCAAAATCGAGCCGGCGACCGGCGCCACGGCGAGACGCGCATCCTCGGCAATGGCAGCGCGCCAAATCGCTAAATGAACGTATCCACTTTTGCCCTCGTCGATCGGCTTGGCGATTTCGAAAACTTCGGCGCCGGCAAATTTCAGATTCACCCCTTTGAGCGCGCGCTCCGCCGATTTTGGAAAATCCCGCTGACCAGTCAGCTCTAGCCCGGCCGGCGTTCTGGCGACGATCCGGCCGCTCGCCTCTTCGACAAAAACGTAAGCCACCGCCTTGGCCGACCCATAACGCTCGACTTCGGCAGCGATCTGTTTCTCACCATTCGCCGCCAAATGTTGGGCGATTAGTTCGCTCAGACCCAAGGCGACAACTTCGGCACGCCGCTTGATCTCATGCTCGAAGGGCACCAGGTAAAAACCATTGACGATGCGCCAAGTGCCGACGACAAACAGCAAACCAACGGCACAAAATTTGAGCGATAACTTGGTCGCTAACCCAAACCGACGGCGGCTGGGAGCGCGATCCGATGGCGTCGCGGCTTCGCCGCCCAACTTGCCGGCAAGCAGCGCACTGCGCCACAACAAAACGCCGCCCAATATCACCAAGCAAATAGCGAATACGGATTGCTGCACCACATTGGAATTCGCCGGCTCGCCAATGGCTGAAAAAAAGACCGCCACCAGACCGACGACCTCTTGGCTCACGAAGCGACTCGCGCTCCAGGGCTCATCGCTGAAAAACAAGTAGTCGAGCAATAAACAGCTAGGAACCAGCGCAATCAGAATCGCGGTAAAGGATTTTCGTTTGGCGTTCATGGTCGGTTAAAAAATATCGCCCCGGCAGCGCCATCGCGGCGCCGCCACCGGCGGGATCGAAAATTCGTATGGAGCTATTCTAAACCGCTTTGACGAGAAAGTAACCTGTGAAGTTATTAGTTGTGGCTCGCGGGTCGAAAAGCACTTCGAAAGAAATTCGCGGCAACTGGCGCAGTAATCAGCCTTGCTGCGCAAACTCGCCGGCTACTCGTTGCGTTGCAGCGCCGCCAATGCCTGCTCGACCAAACGGCGGCGGACTTTCTTTTCATCTTCGGCGCTCACGCTGGCGTCGCCGACAACGTGAACGATGCCGTTGCCGAGCACGGTGCGGTTGGCGCCGACCATTTTCGCGATCGGCAGCGCGGCGGTGATCTGGACCGTCGGTATGCCGGCTTTTTCTAATTCCGTGGTGATCGCAGCGCCGCTGCGAGTGCTGGTGCCTCACGTGGACGTGAGGATGATCGCGTCGATGCCGAGCCGTTTCGCCTTCTCGGCCATCTCGCGCCCCATGCGCCGGGTGTTCGACAGCGGATTGGCCAAACCGGAAGTCGAGAGAAACTCGTCGTGCAGTTCGCCGATGCAGCCCTCTTTTTGCATCTCGCGCAAGACGTCCAACGGCACCAAGCGGTCGGGGTCCTGGCGAACAAACTGCGGATCGTAACCGCCGTGGGAAATCTCGTAGTCCTCGCCGCGCAAATCTTGGCAGCCTTTAATATTGTATGAACCCCAGCGCGTCGCCGCCGAACCTTGAATCTTGTCGGGATTGCCCTTGGGCACCAAACCGCCGTCAGTGATGAGCATGAGCTTGGCATGCTTGATATCTTTCACGCCGGGCGGCATGGGAATCGGCGCAAATGTCGTCGGCAACATTTCCGACTCGAACGGTTCGCTTTTCACTTTCGCCAAAACCATATCGACCAAACGCTCCCCCGCCGTGCGCTCGACGAATTGATCGCGAATCAAACCGCGCGCGATGTAGCCCTCGTCTTTGGGCGCGCCGATATTGTCATGGCGGGCCAATTTAATCGCCAGCGCCGCCATGCGCGCGAGCACATCGCGCATCTTCGCCGCATTGTCGCCGGAATCGATGATGTACAGGAACTCGCGATAGAGATCGGCGCCGGGATTCTCTCGCGCCATGCCCGTGATCACTGGGATATTTAATTTCGATTGCACCGCGGCGCACAGCGCGCCCGCGGCCATGCCGTAGCGCCCGGCAAGAAAACACGGACCGGCAAGAAACAAATCCGCCTTCGCTTCGCGAACCTTGTCCAAAGCGAGAGCGATCACAGAATCTTGATTCTCGACAGCGAAATTATCGCCACAGATGAGCGACGCGACAATCTGCGATCCATCGCCAAGCAGCTGCTCGAACAATTTCCCCGGCCCGACAGCGCCATCGCGAACTTCCAACCCAGCGCCAGCCTGCTCTTCGCCGCCGAGCCCGCCAAAAAACTGATTCAGGTAATGAACGATTCGCATCTTGAACTCCTTGGGCAACAGGCATCAGGCAACAGTAAAAACAATCGCTTCTTCACTATTGTCTGTTGCCTACTGCCTATTGCCTTCTTAATACACCATCGACCTCAAGCGAGACGCGCCCTGTTGATTAGCCACGCCGACGACGTTGAGCGATTCGATCTCGAACGGTCCGGCGAGCAGCTCGGCCAAGCCGCTGTTGGCGGCAATCACGCGCTTGACCTGCGGCAGCTTCCAGTGCGTGCCGTTGCCGCCGACGCAGACGATGGCGTCGACTTCGGGGAAATTAAACAACAGCGCCGACTCGACCCGTTGATCGCGCGCCTGGTCGGTCACCTGCACCGCGGTTCTGACGCCCATGGTTTCCAACAATCTGGCGGTCTCGGACAAATCGGTGTGCGGCACGCCTCCGCCGAATTTGGTCAGCACCGCAGCGTCGGCGCGCAGCGCCCACTTGGTCAAATTGGCTGCGAAGCGGCAATTGCGCTCCCGGTCAAAATTATTCGCCGACGCGATGGTCGCCACGGTGCCGGCGAAATTCAACTCGCCGGCCCGATGGCGCCGATATAATTCCGTAATCACCGGATGATTCTGGTAAAAATAAGTTTCAGCGCCGCCCAACGACGCGTGATAGGACGGCACCAGCGCGCCGTCGAGCCATTCGTTGGGATGGAGCAACGTCGGCAACATGCCGTCAGTGTCCGCGCCGTAAAGTATATGTTCTTCAGCTTCGGGTTTTCTCTGCCGCGAAAAAATCTGTCCGACGTAGGCGACCCGCGGCAGGCCGGAACGATTTTCACCGGCGGAAATGTCGAGAACCTCACTGCGCGCTGGTGTCGAATCGAAAGCCGCGCGCGCCAAGTGCACCGCCACTTTGAGTTGCGCCAAGCGATAGCTCCGTTGCCGCGCGGCCGCCGGCATTTTTGCTTTAGTGCGCGGCACAACAATCAAATGATGCAGCGACGAATAGCGCGAGCCCGCCGCCGCCGCGCCGCTCATTTCCAAAACGTAGCCGGTGGCGCCGCGCGAGTCGCCGGAAGAATCTTCGCGCAGCATGGTCACCGCCGCGCCGGCGAGCACATGCGTCGTGCCGCTGCCCGCCGTCAACGGCGCGCCGAGAATGCCCGGCCAATCGGAACTGCCGCCCGGCGCCTTGGCGCGCGGCTCGACGATGTCGAACACCGGTCCAGCGCGCAGACTTTCGCCGGGCTGAGCGATTTCGAAACTAACCGTTTCAATCAACCCGTCTTCAAGCACGAGACTCCGTAACTCGTCCTGATTAACCCGCAACGTGGTCCCATCTAAGCGAAACTCAGCGCCAAATTGAATTGCCGTGATTGGATGAATTGTCAGTGTCAGTTGCATAAATTAGTCTCGCCTTGGACTCTAGCAGGTTACTAAAAAAAAGTGGAACATGCTTCGACAAGCTCAGCATGAACGGAATTATTTCAAGCCATTCAAGCTTCTCTCCGTTCGTCCTGAGCTTGTCGAAGGACTCCGAGAGACGAGTTCAGCAATCTTGCGCTGTGGTTATTATCAACTCACGATCCCGGCTGCCAGCCCTTCGCGTGCAGCGCCGCATTAGCTTTACGCAGCACGGAAAAATCGAAAACCTTTTCCGCCGCCACAACTTCTTTGAGCACCGCGGTCTTGGCGACAAACGCCGCCATGCGCTTCTGCGCCTCTTCGTTCACCGTACCGTCAGCGGTCATGGTCGGCCGCGAAGCGTCGTAAACTTTGGTCGCGATCTGCTCGTCGATCTTGAGAGCTTTGGTCAGAACGCGAATCGCGCCGCTGCGATTGTCGCGCGAATGGATAAAGCCCATCGCCGAAGCGCGCACGAAGTGCTCCACTAGCGCCGGCTCGGCGCGTAGGGTTTCGTCGCGGGCGACGATGCCGCCGCTCGCCAAGAGAATCCCCTGGTCTTTGAAGACTACCAGCTCGCGAAAGCCGGCGTCTTTGGCCGCAAACGTAAACGGCGCGATGATCATCGCGCCATCCACCGCGCCGGTGATCAAACTGGTCACACGGGTATCCGCCGCGCCCAACGTAAGGATGGTCAAATCTTTGCCGGCGTCGATGCCGTTGGCGCTCAGCACTTCGCGCAGCAACAAATCGTCGATCACGCCGGGCCCGGACACGGCGATCTTTTTGCCGCGCAATAATTTTAGATTTTGCAGCTCGTTCTTGACGAAAAGCACATGCTGCGGCTTGTCGAAGTGCATCATCAAGACTTTCAGCGCGCCACCGCGCAAAGCCGTGTTCATGCCGACCAGCGGCACCCTGGAAAATTCTACACTGCCGCTGAGCACCGCCAGATTCGCCGTCGCCGCGCGCATGGCGATCAGCTCGACGTCCAACCCCTCGCTTGCGTAGCAACCATTCAACTTCGCCGTCAGAAACGACAGCCCGGCAATCGTGTAGCCTGGCATGGCGACACGTACCTTACGGGTTTGCGCCTCAGCGGTGCTTGCCGCAATCGCGGTAACAAGGATCGAATAGACAATTGTCCGAAACGTTCTGTTCACCAAATGCCTCCATAACTCTAAATATACTTTTATCAGACCGATAGTAAAAAAGCTTTCGTCTGAAATTGTCGACGCGTCAGGACTATCTTTGCGCGCCGCGTCTGCTATAGTGCCTCTAACGATTGCTAACCTAACGTCCAAATAGAAAACACTCGGTCCAAAATCCCGAGTTTCAAAGAGGCGGTTCCTTAGGGTAACCGCCTCTTTGCGTTTCTAGTCTAGCAATCTGTTTGAAACCCGGACGCGGGCAACGACGCTGCTTCATGAAACCAAACTTGAATCCATCGACGATCAAACGGATCGCCTTCATCGGTAACTATCTGCCGGGCCAGTGCGGCATCGCGACGTTTACCACCGACCTGTGCAGGGCTGGCTGGTGATTTACCACGGTGTGCGCCAAACCGCCGCCGGGGCGATTTACCGCTTAGGCCTGGCGCTCTTCGATTTAGCGCGGCCGGAAGTCTGTCTCAAACGCAGCAACCAATGGGCATTCGCCCCGGAGACGCCCTACGAGTTGCACGGCGACGTCGACAGTGTGGTCTTTCCCTGCGGCACGACGGTGGTTGCCGACAGCGACACGCTCGATGTCTATTACGGCGCCGCCGACACTAGCATTGCGATGGCCACCGGCAGCATACGGCAAATCCTTGAGTGGCTTGAAAAAGATGGCGATCAACCAGCGACAACTCTCAACCCTTGAAAGGAACAGTCATGGCTACTGAGACATTTAAGAAACGGCAAAAAGAAACCGCCCGCAAGGAAAAGAAAATGCTAAAGCTCGCGCGCCGCCAGGAACGCAAGAATGAGAAAGTGCCGGGCGTCAACAGCTTGGATGAAGATATTTTGTTACTGGAGCAAGCCCAGGCTCAACCCGAGCCGACAAACTAAGGAATCGGCACGCGCCATTTTTCAGCATCGCGTGGCCCCTAACCTGAAGAGGAGAATCGGATGACATTGAGCGTTGGCGAAAAAGTGATCTATCCCAGTCACGGCCCCTGTTTGATCGGCGCCGTAGTCAACAAATCGGTGGGCGGCACCTCGACCGCTTTCTACCGCCTGGCGCCCCTTGAAGATTCCGGCGGCGAGCTGTTCATCCCGGTCGACAAAATCAAAGCGGTTGGCGTCCGCCAGCTGTTGCAGCGCTCGGAGATACCCAAATTGCTCCATCACTTGAAGAGCGAAATCGTAAAAACGCGGAACTGGAAGCAACGCGCTAGCGACAACGCTAAATTGATGGCTTCCGGCTCGGCTTTCGATCTCGCCGAGATTATCGAATCGCTCACCGAGTTGAACGAGACCAAAGCGCTGGCGCCCCACGATCGGCAAACTTTGGAACGCGCCAAGAAACTACTGGTCTGCGAGATCGCCGAAGTCCTGGGCGAGACCAAAATCCAGGCCGAACAACATGTCGACAAGGCGCTCCAAGTGCGCAAAGCCGAATAACGCTGCGCGCTGCGGGAACTCAGATTGCGAAGCGCGGTTAACGGAGTGAACAAATGAAAACCAGCATCGCCTACAAGAACTGTCTGATTCGCGGCGAGTCGTTTCAACGGGAAAAGAACGGCAAATGGATCTCGCAATACAACTGCACGCGGCAGAACAACGGTATCAAAGGCCAAGACTTTCCCTCCCAGCAGTTTCAACTCAGTGAGGTTTTTGCCACCGAAGACGAGGCCGATGACTTTGCCATGAAAAAGGCGATGGAGCGAATCGATCAAAATTAACCGCGCCAGCAGTCAACGGTTTTAGGCTGCGGGCGACCCTGGGGTAGCCCCGGCCTAAACCAAAGATTTGATGATGATTCAACAGAAGCCCCAAGCCGATCAGTTCAAAGAGCAATTACGCGACTCGTTGCAGCGCGCCACCGCCAACGCCCACGCCATCAAGATTGCTCGTCACGCCAACGTTTACACCTGCGGCGAGCAAGACGAGATGGTTTACTTCATCGAGAGCGGCCAGATCAAACTGCTGATGCTCTCCGCCGAAGGCAGAGAGTGTCTGCTGGCGATCCACAGCGGCGGCGACATCTTCGGCGAGCTCTGCCTTTCCGGCTTGGGCGCGCGGCTGGAAACCGCCACGGCGATGAAATCGACGACGGTCAAACAGATTCCCTGCGGATTATTTTTTGCCCGTCTGAACCACGAGTCGTTGATGGAAGGTTTCGTGCGCTACCTGGCGGTACGGGTTGCCGACCAGCAACAGGTGATCGCCAATCTGGTCACGGTGGATAGCGAACAGCGCTTGGGCCAGACATTGTTACAGTTGGCGCGCACCATGGGCAAGAAAGATCCGCACAGCATCCGCATCGAGCTCAAGATCACCCATGAAGAACTATCTGCGATGGTCGGCACCACCCGGCCGCGGATCAGCTTATTCATGCAGCGCTTTCACAATCTCGGCCTGATCGAGACCAATGAAGATCGCTTCCTCATCATCAAAGAAAAAAAACTTACCGCTTACTTGGCACAGATCGCATAGCATCCCTGCCGTCCCTGAGTTCTACCAATGAATCGATCAGCGCCGCGGCGAGCCAACTTAAATAGGCTTTTCACTTCATGAGGTGTGCAGTGTTAGACCAGCAAAATGAATCTATCCCTAATACAACCAAGACCGGATGGTATGAGATCACTGGCAAGTTTGGCCGCTCCCATCTCGGCAAATCCTTATGGCAAGTTCTCAACACCATGGTTCCTTATATCGCACTATGGGCGGCGATGGCGTATCTGGTGCAGCATGGTTTCCCCTATTGGCTGACCCTCGCGGTGGCGCTGGTTGCGGGCGGCTTCCTAGTGCGAGTATTCATCCTGTTCCATGATTGTTGTCATGGTTCGTTCTTCGCGTCGCGCCAGGCCAATACGATCCTCGGCTACATCACCGGCGTGCTCGCCTTCACGCCGTTTGAAGATTGGCGCCGCGCCCACAACACCCATCACGCCACGGCGGCCAACTTGGACCGGCGCGGCATCGGCGACGTGTGGACCATGACCGTCGAAGAGTATCTGACGGCATCGAAATGGCGCCGCATCGCCTACCGCTTCTACCGCCACCCATTTATCGCTCTCGGTTTGGCGTCGCCGCTGCTCTTTTTGTTCCTCCATCGATTTCCCACCCGAGGCGCAGGGAAACGCGAACGCCGCAGCGTGTTTCGCACCAATCTGGCGCTCGTGATCATTGCCGCGCTGGCCAACGAAACCATCGGTTTGCGTACCTATCTGCTGGTGCAACTGCCAATCATTCTGATCGCCGGCAGTCTGGGCCTCTGGCTGTTCTACATTCAGCATCAATTTGAGGACGTTTACTGGATCCGCCATGAAGCTTGGGATCCGCTCAAAGTGGCGCTCGAAGGCAGCTCCTATTTCAAGTTGCCGAAAGTCCTCCAATGGTTCACCGGCAACATCGGCTTTCATCACGTTCATCACGTGCGCCCGAGCATTCCCAATTACAACTTGCAACCATGCCACGACCACATTCCGGCGTTTCAGGAAGTCAAAATCATGACCCTGCGAAGCAGCTTGAAGACTCTGCAACTGCGGCTATGCGATGAAAAGCGCAAAAAGCTGGTGAGCTTTCGCGCGTTGAAGACGCTGCGCGAACAGCATCCTTAAACCTGGCGCTAGGAAGTTTTAAATCTCCACAACTCGGCTTGCTATCACCGGTCAATTTACCTAGGCTCGGGACTCCTCACCAGCGACATAGGGTTCCCCTCAGAGGTTACCTGAAATCCATCAAGTAAGCCTTCGCCTCACCCTCCCCACCGCCGCGCACCGTCGACGGCGACAAAAGGAGTCATGGAATGAGTCCATTGTTGGCCATCGCCATCCCTGTGGCGTTAACCATGATCGGTATCATCTTGCATCGCCTGCAGACCCGCCGCGATGGACCCCAGTATTGTTTTAGCGAAAGCAAAAAACTCAGTCATCGGCGCTAAGGCGAAGGGGCCAAGGAGCGATTTATGAAAAACGAGCTGACCTACAAAAACTGCCTGATTCACAGTGAGTCGTTTGAGCTCGGCCAACGCGGCAGCTGGGTGCCGCGCTTTAGATTGACGCAGCAAAACAGTAACGGTCCCTCAAACCGTGCGCTCGCATCTCACGATCGACTCGATAAAGTTTGCCGCACCGAAGCGGAGGCCGACGCCTTCGCGATAAAAGAGGCCATACGCTGGGTCGATAACAAGTGACCGTGGTTGGCGCCAGGCGGGCGATCCGCGCGGTGCCTCTCTCGATCGCGGTCAAGCGCCAATAGCCGAGCGATGACGACGAAAGGAAGGGACTAGAATGTTATGGTTTATTTTGGCAATGATTGTGGTCACCGGACTGCTGGGATTTTTTGGCACGCTCACGCTGGTTAGCGGCATTATTCAACTAGTCGTGATTTGTGCTTTCGTGGTGCTCGGGATTCTGCGCATTCGGCGTAACTACAAGGATAATGATTCCTATTGATGCCGGTCGCCCGATGAAGACTAAATCGATCATCCAATTCGGCATCGCGCTGATCTTCTTGGCCATCACGGCGTTTATCTACCCGTTGGTGACTCACACCAGTCGCGAGCAGCGCGTCGCCCTTGGCCCGCTGCATGCTATCCCGAGATTCATGATATCTTATTGCTGTCGCCGCTCCTCGGCGGCTTGGTGTTGGCCGGCGGCATTGTCCTAGTCGTTATCGGGGTGAAGCATTCATCATAAGCACGAATACTCGAGAATGGCTGAAACTAACTTAGAAAACTCAGCTTCGTTTCTTAACTACGCGCCGATACCGCTGGAATTCGGCACCAGTGGACTACGCGGTCTGGTCAAAGATATCACCGACCTCGAAGCTTACATCAACGTCAAAGCGACGCTCCAGTATTTATTGAACTGCCACGACATCGCCGCCGGCAGCATCGTCGTCATCGCCGGCGATTTACGGCCGAGCAGCGATCGCATCATGGCCGCCTGCGCTCAAGCGGTAATCGATGCCGGCTGTCGCGTGGAGAACGCCGGGAAAATCCCGACGCCGGCACTGGTCGCCCACGCCATCGCCGATCGCCGCGCCGGAGTGATGGTGACAGGCAGCCACATCCCCTTCGACCGTAACGGCATCAAACTCAATAAAAGCGCCGGTGAGCTGCTCAAGTCGGACGAACCGGCGATCCTGCGGGAAGTCGCGCGCGTGCGCGCCGAAGAGTATCGCCGCAGCTCGACGGAATCACAGTTCAACACAAGCGGCATGCTCAAGATCGCGCCGGTGCTACCGGTGCTCGATGTTACGGCGCAAGAAAATTATCTCCACCGCTATCTGAATTGCTTTAAGCGCAATGGCCTCGCCGGCCGGCACGTGCTCGTCTATCAGCATTCCGCGGTGGGGCGCGACTTGTTGGTGCGTATCCTGCGCGAACTCGGCGCCGCTGTCATCAGTGCCGGCCGCAGCGACACTTTTATTCCCATCGACACCGAGAACATCACCGACGAACAATTGAAGCGCTTGGAAGCCTTGGCGCTCAACGCGGAATCTGCCGAAGGAGCGATCGACGCCATTGTGTCGACGGATGGCGATTCCGACCGGCCGTTGGTTTGTGCCGTGCTGCCGGCTAACCAAATTAAGCCTGGCGGCCGACGGGTGCGTTTTTTACCCGGCGATCTGCTCGGCATCGTCACCGCCGAATACCTGCGCGCCGATGCGGCGGCAGTACCGATCAGCGCCAACGACGCCGTCGAACGACGGCTGCACGAACGCAACATCTTGCTCAAGCATACCAAAATTGGCTCGCCCTACGTCGTCGCCGCTCTCGACGCATTGCGCGGCGCGGGAAACGACCAACGGATCGTCGGCTGGGAGGCCAACGGCGGATTTTTGACCGGCAGCGAGATAAGGTTGCATGCTGGCCAATTATTGCCGGCGCTGCCGACCCGCGACGCGCTGCTGCCGATCTTGGCCAATCTGTTCGCCGCCGCCGAGCAAGGCATTAGTTTATCGACTTTGTGGGATCGCTTACCGGCGCGCTTTGGCCGGGCCGGCTTGCTCGACAACTTCCCGGTAACCGCGAGCAAGACGATTCTGCAGCGACTGATTCCAGACAGTGACGTCGTCGACGTGAATTTCGCAATTGCCAATGAAAAATGGCAAGATTGTAAAGTGAGCTTAGCGCGCGTCTTTACCCCCGCGCTCGGATTCACGGACATCGAGCGCGTCAACACGCTTGACGGAGTGCGGATTTATTTTCGTAACGGCGACATCGCCCATATCCGGCCTTCGGGCAACGCGCCCCAGCTGCGCATTTACGCCAACGGCGATTCCCAAGCGCGCGCCGACGCCATCGTCGCCGGCGCCGTGCGCGAACCGGACGGCATCTTGCGCCAGCTGGAACGAGCGCTTTCCTGAGCGATCTCGCTTTTTTTTAGTAACCGTCCAAAACTAGACGGTAACCGCTCGACAGTGAGCGTAAAGTATTTAAGGCACTGGCATAGGGTTTCTCTTTACGACCACTTTGAAATTCTTCAAGGTCGCCGTCCGGCTCCACCCTCTAACCGATTCAATCCAGGAGGTTGATATGTATAGTCGCAACGTCAGTTTTAAGCTCAAGTCGAAATGCAGCGCTGAATTTACCAGCATTCTCGAAGGCCAGGTCATTCCCTTGCTGCGCCGGCAAAAAGGCTTCGAGGACGAGATCAGCTTCATCGCGCCGGAACGCAACGAAGCGGTGGCGATCAGCCTTTGGGAGACCAAGGCCGACGCTGAGGCCTACAGCCAAAAAACCTATCCGGATATCCTGCGTACCCTGTCCAATGTGATCGACGGCGCGCCCTTGGTGCAAGCTTTCGAGGTCGCCAACTCGACCTCGCACCAAATCGCCGCCAGTGCGGTCAGCTAGTTTGAGGCTCTGACCCGGCAACAATAGGGCCGGAATTATTTTTGCTATTGTTCAATATTAGACAGAACTCCGTTGACGAGCCGGATTATTGTTATCACCAAGTGCCGCAGCAGTGAGTAAACGGCGCGAGATATACCGGGAAGAAGGACGTTTACATGGCTTTTCGTTCACATTCGCCGCGCCAGTCCGGCGCTTCGATGAGCAGCAGCGATTGCGAATCCTGCAGCCATCGGTGTTGCACCACCTGCGAAGACAGCTCGCTGTCGAAACAGTACTCAGACTATTGGATTTGTCATCTGTGCGGTGCCTTGAGTCCGCGCTGGCAAAAATCGCAATTATTAAGGGAGGAAACGACTGATGGATTGGCAGAAAATTAAATTTGGTGTTTGGAGCGCTATCGGTGGCGCGATCTTGGCGATGATCGTCGGCTTCAACTGGGGCGGCTGGGTGACCGGTGGCACCGCGGAGGTACTGGCCAAGGATATTGCCGAGAACTCCGTCGCCAAACGCTTCACACCAAGCTGTGTCGCGCGCTTCAACCAGGATCCTAAGAAAGAGGCCAAGCTCAAAGAGATCAAGGCCAAGGATTCTTGGGACGGCCAGAAGTTCGTCGAAGAACAGGGCTGGGCCACCCTACCTGGCGAAGACAAGCCGGACAATAAAGTCGCCGAGGGTTGCGCCAAGCAACTGATGGAAAGCGCGAAATAGCGCGAGCTGCCCGAGTTCTTAGCACCGACGGCGGCAAAAAAAATCGAGCCGGTTAGACGAGTTCAACGACGGGGAGGTTTGCAATGGGCGATCGAGGTAAGAAGGACAAGGAAAAGAGCCAGAAACAGAAACAAACAAAACACACCCAGGCGGCTAAAAGCGCGCTTGGTAAGCAACAACCGAAGAAGCTCGCGTGAAATGAACACACGTAATAATTCGAAAATCTTGCAGGTCATCGCGGCCCAACCTGGGTGGAAAGCGATTTATTGTCAGGAAGCGGACAGCCAGCAAATAAAGATTTCCAGTCAGGTGGTGATTTGCTGGGCGCTGGTCGAAGCTAGCGGCACTGACTACGGGATGCAATCGGAAGTTAAGGGGATCGTCCAGGACTTAAACCATCTGGGGATCGCCGGCGACTTGATCGGCGCCGGAGAAAAGTTGGCTAACCAATACTTACTCGGCTACAACGACCCCGACGCCCACAAAGAGTCCGATTATTGGCTGGAGCAAGCTAAAGCGCGCTTACGCCGCGAACTGGATAAAGCCGCGTAGAAAATTTTTTTCTGCTGGGGCAAACTCACGACTGCAATTCTCAGCCACCCAAAAAAAAGAGGCGCAACCCGACCAGGTGCGCCTCTTTTGGTATTAGCCTAAAAGACTATTCTACCAGCGGTTGTTGCCACCGCCCCGGTTGTCTCTGTCTCTGCCGCCACCGCCGCCTTCGCTGCGGTTGGTTTGCGGTTTCGCCTCGTTGACCACTAGGCTGCGGCCCGAATGCTGGGTGCCGTTCAAGGCGCTGATCGCAGCTTGCGCTTCGATGCCCGAGCTCATCTCGACGAAGCCAAAGCCGCGCGATTGACCGGTAAACTTATCGGCGATCACGCGGGCTGATTCGACGGCGCCATGGGCGGCAAAAAGTTCTTGTAATTGGCCATCGGTCACGGAATATGACAGACCGCCAACGTATAATTTATTATTCATGTTCTCCTCCTAAATAGAGAGAAAGTTAGTGTCTCAGCCTTGAGAAGCTGACGGCTAATGGGAGCAGAACATGGGAAACAAAAATTGGAACCACGCCCTGGTCGGATGTCCTATAGAAATCTTTTCGCTTGGTGAGACTTGGTAGGCCTTCGCATCGGTATGCCTTATTCAGAAGGCCATTTACTGAAGTAGGTAAAAACATTCTACGTTGTTTGTACCTGGGTGTCAATGACCGCGATCCGTACATGTTGTAGCAAAGTGATTATGTCAGGGGTTAACGGCAACGTAATTATGTCAGGGTGGAAGGATGACAACCCTGACAATGAAAGACGAGAAACGACTAGACGTAATTCAACGAGTATATCGCAGCGAGATCACCGTGGTTGAGGCCG